>JAAYKZ010000417.1 GCA_012522165.1 Clostridiales bacterium | reverse complement strand
GTTTAGATATATACACTGCGGTGGCCTCTCCTTCTATATTAGGGTTTGTGGCCATTATTACTTCCTTCAATCTATCGTCCTGCACTCTCTGTAACAATTCTTTTATACGAATATCGTCTGGGCCAATACCATCCATAGGAGAAATAGTGCCGTTTAATACGTGATACAGCCCTTTATATTCCCGTGTTCGCTCCATGGCCATAACATCCCGTACATCTTCGACAACACATATAATGGATGGATCTCTATTGGGATTTCTACATATGTTACATATCTCATCTTCGCTAATATTGCCACAGATATTGCAGTATTTTATATGTTCTTTTACTTCCTCAATAGCTTTTGCCAGGCTCTTTACATGTTCTTCAGGCATATTTATTATATGAAAAGCCAATCTCTGAGCTGTTTTATTACCTACTCCAGGTAATCTTGTTAATTCATTGATAAGGCGCGCAATGGGTTCAATATAATAGTTCATTTAATTTAGTTCATCCTTTCACAAGCTTAGAGATTACTAGAATAAGCCTGGAAGTCCCATACCTCCGGTAATCTTGCTCATTTCATTTTGTACCATTTCTTCTGCTTGCCTTAGCGCCTCATTTGCTGCCGCCATTATCAAATCCTGGAGCATCTCAACATCTTCTGGATCTACTACCCCTGGATCAATAGTAATCTCCACAATCTCCTTCTTACCATTTGCTACTACTGTAACAACGCCTCCTCCAGCAGACGCCTCTACAGTTTTTTCTTCTAACTCTTCCTGCATTTTTAACATTTGTTCCTGCATTTTTTTAGCCTGTCTCATTAGATTATTCATGTTCCCCATTCCTGGGAATCCGCCTCTTGCCATAATCAAATCCTCCTCTAATTATCAATTATTTTTCTTTTAATCATCTATAACTTCCACATATTCTTCTCCGAATATGTCGATAGCTTTCTGTACAATATCATCCTGAGCTTCATCTTCTACATTTTCTGGCGTCTCTGTAACTTCCAGTATATTATCATCAGATACAGAACTTGGCGCATCCTCTTGAGTATAACACTTTAACTTAAAATGTTTTCCTATAGCCTCAGCTAATAGATCTTCTATATACTTGATATTCTCTTCCTTTTCTATTGCTGCAACAAAGAAACCCTGACTATCGGGAAATATTAAATTCACTATATTTTTATTCTTGGCATCCAGATGAAGCTTGGTATCCCTTAACAAGGTATATATACCCATTCGATCTTTTTTAATAGTTTTTAGTATCTGAGTCCATACCTTGTCAATATCTATTTTGTCAGAAACTGCTTTTTCGGACTTTCTGTTCTTCTCTGTCTTATCTATCTCTTCACTTATCCCTGCCTTACCCTCATCTTTTTCATCTTTTGCTTCTTTCTTATGGGCTATTTCCTTTTTGTTGATATTTGCGATCTCTTGCTGTTCTTGTTTTATAATATCTTCATTATATTCTATTTTTTCATATATATCCCGTTGTACTACTTTTTCTCCAGGTTCCTCTGGTTTCTCATCCATGTTTTTTGTATTAATTACAGTATTTGGGCTAAGAGAAATTCCCTGTGCTATTTGCTTCTCAAGAACTGCAACTCGGTCCATAAGATCCTCTAAAGATTGTCCGTCTTGAGGTCTGCATATTTTTACCATGGCCATTTCTAGCATTACTCTGGGCTTGGTATTCCATTTTATATCCGCATCCAGCTCTGTCAGAATCTCAATGGCTCTAATTATTCTAGATTGATTCATCTTTGAAGCTTGATGCCTATACTGCTCTAGAGTGCTTTGAGAAACATCTATAAGCCCTGAAGGATCTTTGCAAATGTCAACTATAAGTAAATTGCGGAGGTGATTTATAAGATCCTTTATAAAGACCGAAATATCCCTACCTTCCTCCACCAAATTATCTATTTGGATTAAAAGTGAGGCAATATCTCCTTCCATTATATTATTTACTACTTGGAATAAAAATTCCCTGCTAGCAGTACCTAAAATATCCAGCACATCATTTTCACTTATATAGGAACCACAAAAGCTAATACATTGATCTAACAGGCTAATAGAGTCCCTCATACCCCCTTCTGACCAGCGGGCGATGGTTTCCAAAGCACTTTCTTCTGCCTCTACTCCCATTTTACTGGTAATAGCCTTTAATCTGTCTACTATCACATTAACGGTAATACGTCTAAAATCAAATCTTTGGCATCGAGATAGAACTGTAGAAGGAAGCCTATGGGGCTCAGTAGTAGCTAAAATAAAAACAATGTGATCCGGTGGCTCCTCCAAGGTTTTCAAAAAGGCATTGAAGGCCGAGGTAGAAAGCATGTGAACCTCATCAATGATATACACCCTGTATTTCCCTTCAGCTGGCGGATACTTAATCTTATCTCGGATCTCGCGTATATGTTCTACACCAGTACTGGATGCAGCGTCCATTTCAATGACATCCATGTTATTTTCAGAATCTAGGGTTTCACACACACTACAATGCCCACAGGGATTTCCATCATCGGGATCCAAGCAGTTAATGGCTTTGGCAAAAATCTTGGCAGTACTGGTCTTGCCCGTGCCTCTGGGACCACAAAAAAGATAGGCATGGGAAATTCTTCGGGAAGTTATTTGATTTTTTAGTACACGAATTACGTGATCCTGCCCTACTACTTGGTCAAAAGTATCCGGTCGCCATTCACGATATAGAGCAGTATATTCCATAGGATCACCGACTTTCAACTCTTTGTTCTTTATTAATCGCATTTATTATAACATAAAAGCTATTCAAGTGAAATGAAAAACCCCAAAATAAAATATAAGCCATGATAATTCATGGCTTATAAATTTACGCCGTGCACCTACCTTTGACAAAGTACTCACAGGCGGGAACCAAGTAGTTAACTCCGGTCAGGCACCCCTACGGCACACGAAAGTGTTCACTTACTGCTGCTTCCTTCCGGACCTGACAGGGTTCATGAATTTCCGTTGCGTAGGACCCAACCATCCTCATCACTTGCTTGGGCCATGACCCTACAAGCACTAGCCTAGGGTAGGAATTCGATCCTGCTATAGCGGATTGCAGGTTATAGGGCACCGCTACCTCCCCATCTAGCACGGCAAACTTATTAACTAATTTTATTATGCTTAACTCCAATGATATTATACAAAAAATAAATATTTTTATGATACTATGAACCTTTGAAATTGCTCATAATATAATAATGGAGTAGCAAGTATCATTCTACTATGCTTCCATGAGATTTTCAAGTGTTTTTTTATGGATGCCCTTCCAGGTAAGAATATTGACGATTTATTGGGAAAAATCTGTTAAAGAGTGCCAATTATAGTGTATAATTAAATTATAGACTTTATAAAAAAAGAGAGGTGTTGCAAATGGCAGTAGATAACACACTACATAATAATGAATATGGTAAAACCGTAATAGCCAATGAAGTAGTGGCAGTAATTGCAGGTTTGGCAGCTTCTGAGATTCCTGGAGTCGCTTCTATGTCCAGCGGATTTGTGGATGACATTACCTCAACCCTAGGCATGAAAAGCTCAAAAAGAGGTGTAAAAGTAGACCTTGTTGATGACGTAGCTAAAATTGGAATCAGTATTGTAGTGGAATATGGTGTAAAAATTCCTGAAGTAGCCGCTAATATCCGTTCTAACGTTATAGAAGCTGTAGAAAACATGACAGGTCTAACTGTAGAAGAAGTAAATGTTTATGTCCAAGGCGTACATTTAAACAAAGAAGCAAAGATATCCGATTAATAGTTATTATGGCTGCCCCTCATCATTTAATAGTTGAGGGGTCTTTTAATCTTTTATCCAGCATAGTATTTCGCTTGACTGTTTTGTTGTTGCCTACTGCTATAGCTACTGCTTTTTCGGTACCCACCATAACAAAAACATTTTTTGCACGGGTTATACAGGTATAGAGAAGATTGCGCTGCAGCATCATAAAGTGCTGGGTAGTGAAGGGGGCCACTACAATTTTGTATTCACTCCCTTGACTTTTGTGAACAGTTATAGCATAAGCCAGCATTATCTCATCTAGCTCACTACTGTCATAGGCTACTATGCTTCCATCAAAATCAATATAAACGCTTTTTTCTTCTAAATCTATATTGACAATTCTGCCAATATCCCCATTGAAAGTATTTTTATCATAGTTATTGCGAATCTGCATTACCTTATCCCCTACTTTATAAATACTTCCTCCGTATTTTATAAATCGGGTCTCCTTATTTAGGGTTTCCTGTAATATACGGTTCATATTAGCCGCTCCAGTAGCACCCCTTTGCATAGGACACAGGATCTGTATATCATCTATTGGATCTACCTTATAATAATTAGGTAGTCTCCTAGCACACAGCTCCTGAATCTGGTTGACTATTTCATCGGGATCTTCCCTTTTTATAAAGAAAAAATCCCGATTCTTTCTACCCCTCAACACTGGAAAAATACCTTGGTTTACTCTATGGGCATTGGTAATAATGGTGCTGTGTTGAGCTTGTCTAAAGATTTTGGTTAGCTTTACTACTTCCACCTGACCTGAATCTATAATGTCTGCCAATACATTCCCCGCGCCCACCGAAGGCAGCTGATCCACATCCCCTACCAATATTACTGTGGTTTCATTTTTTACAGCTTTTAGTAGATTATACATAAGTATTATGTCTACCATAGAGGTTTCATCTATGATAAGGACATGGCACTCTAGGGGATTATTTTCTATGTTCCTCATATATCCTTGAGGAGATTTATACTCTAGCATTCTGTGAATGGTCTTTGCTTCCCTGCCAGTAGTCTCACACATCCTTTTAGCAGCTCTGCCTGTTGGGGCAGCTAAATATATCCTAGCACCTATGCTCTCAAATACTTTAATAATACCTTGAATGGTAAAAGTTTTACCTGTTCCAGGGCCTCCTGTTAGTACCATAAATTTTGAAGATACTGCCTTTTTTATAGCCTCACGCTGAATTTCATCGTATTTGAATCCGTTTTTTCCTTCAATTTTATCAATAATAGCATCTACATCTTTTATTTTCCATGGTGCAGGTGTAGATGTAATCTCTTTAATTCTTCTGGCTACGCCCACCTCACTATGATAAAAAGGCGGCAGATATATGACATCTAGATCCCGAATCAAAGATCCATCCTCTACCATCATATCAATGCACTGCTCTATTTTATCCCTTTCTAAATCTAATGTTTTAACTGTCTCATCTATCAATTGATCTGGATTTGCAAAACAATGACCTTCATTTGATAGCTGATTTAGTATGTATAGGATGCCAGCACGGCATCTTTCCATAGAATTGGGATCAAAACCCAACTTTTGTGCTATTGAATCTGCTGTTTTAAAACCAATACCCCATATGTCTTCGGCTAGGCGATAGGGATTTTCTTTAACTATATCTAGGCTCTCATTTCCATAGGTCTTATAGATCTTTACCCCATGGGATGTGGAAACACCATGGGATTGAAGAAATAGCATAATATTCTTTACTTCCTTCTGCTCATGCCATGCTTCTTTTATCATCTCAATTCTTTTAGGACCAATGCCTGGAACCTCCGACAGCCTCTCTGGTTCTTCTTCTATTATATTTATGGTATCTTTGCCAAAAACTTTTACAATCCTTTTGGCACTGACTGGCCCAATCCCTTTTATAAGGCCACTACCTAGATACTTCTCAATACCTGTTATGGTAGCAGGCAATCTTTCCTCATATCTACTGGCAACAAATTGTTTTCCATATCTACTGTCTACCTTCCATTCTCCTCTTAAAGAAACTATTGCACCTACATGTACAGCTGCCATATTGCCTACAACAGTTATCAAATCATGATATCCTTTACTCCTTAGCTTTATGACAGCATAGCCAGTTTCTTCATTAAAATATGTAATTCTTTCAACTACGCCACTTAAGTATTCCATACTATCCCCCTACCGCTTCCTTCTATCCCTTTGTATCCATGAATTGTAGCTCTTCTAATAATAGATTGTAATATATAATGCCTTCTAATCAAGGTCAATAATATATTCAATTTTACTTTTCAAGATCCTCCTTTTGGTATTTTTATTCTACCATTATACTATTATAGATTCACTATTTTAGCTTTTGTGCTACCTAATGAACCGTCAATAGCACATTATGACTAATTATAAAATGAACTATCAAAATAGGTTAGATTAGAGTTTTGACCCTAAAAGAGATAGATTTTTACTATCTCTTTTGTAGATTTTAATCTATTTATTACCCTTGACAAACTCTTGCAGCCTCTTCCGCAGCAGATGCAGCGTCTGGTCTATAAATATCTGCGCCAATGCTCTTGCAAAAGCTCTCAGTAACTGGAGCACCACCAACCATTATGGTGACCTGGTCCCTAATTCCTGCTGCCTTGGCAGCCTCAACTACATTTTGCATTTCAATCATGGTAGTGGTAAGAAGGGCAGAGCAAGCAATAATCTGAGCATTATTTTCTTTAGCTACCTCAACAAACTTCTCCGCTGGTACGTTAGTACCTAAATCTATCACCTCTAAGCCCCTGCCTTCCATCATCATCTTCACTAAGTTTTTGCCTATATCGTGAAGGTCACCTTTTACGGTACCTATTACTACTTTACCCTTGGATTCTACTCCGGTCTCAGTTAAGGCTGGCTTTAAAACATCCATTCCTGCATACATGGCTCTAGCAGCAATCAGCACTTCAGGTACATAGACCTGGTTGTTTTTAAACTTCTCGCCAATAACGGACATACCATCCAGCAAACCATCGTTTAGAATGGTTTTAGGATCCACACCCTCATCTAAAGCTTTTTGAACTAATTCCTTTACATTTTTTGCTCTTCCTTGTTGCAAATATGTAGAAATCTCATTTAACAGACTCATTGTTCTGCCTCCTTAAATTTATATTTCACCTAATGAATCTATATTTACCAGGGATTACTCCCCAAATATCACTCTTTTGGCAGTTTTTATTAAATCTATTATATTCGACTACAAAAAATAAGTAAATAGACTACCCATAAAGCAAAACTTTATGATACCTCTATTTTTTATGGTTTTGAAGTCTTCTTATATTTTTCATACTTCTTAACTATTAAAAACTCTTAAACATGGAAATACATACTATCTACATATTCATTTTGAAATTCTAAAGTGGAAGATAACTCAATATATTCTGCCATGTCTTTTATAATGCTAGTCCTTTTATATTGCTCTAGGGACAATAAAGATAGCATGGCACCAGTACCTGCACTATTGCCTATAGCTATAATTCGATGCTGCAACTCTGCGGGTATTAAACCTATCCTAGCGGCATTTCCCTTATCAATATAGCTACCAAAACCACCCGCTAGATAAAGGTTAGCTATTTCCTTCACTTCTTTGCCCATTTTCTTAATAAGTACCTTTACACCAGCTGCAATTGCTGCCTTTGCCAGTTGAATTTCTCTTATATCCTTTTGGGTTATTACTATGGCCTCACCAGTGCCGCTGGATTTAGAGTCAACAATAATAAAGGCAGGTAGATGGTCAACTTCTGTTAGTCTATCAGCTAGTTTTAGTCCAATCTGTGATTCAATTTCATCTCTACCCAGTAGTCTACCTGTCTCATCTACTATGCCTGCATCCAATAATACAGCCAAGGCATCCACAATACCAGAGCCACAGATTCCAAGAGGCGGCTTATTATCAATAGTAGTGTATTTTAAATTACCATCATCCAATATAATGGTATTAATTGCACCACTTACTCCTCCCATTCCATGTCGGATATTAGCTCCTTCAAAGGCAGGACCAGCAGCAGTAGAACAGCATACTATCTTATCCCTGTTACCAAGCACTATTTCTCCGTTGGTACCAATGTCAATAATAAGGCTTAATTTTTGACTTTTATCCATTCCCGAAGCTAGAATTCCTGCTACTATATCAGCTCCAACATATCCCGAAATATGAGGTAATAAGAATACCCTAGAGGCAGTACCTAGTTTTAATCCCAGTTCATGGGCATCATATATCTGTGCTTGGGTAGTACCAGGAGTGAAGGGGGCAGCTGCAATATGGCGTGGATCTATACCCAGTAGAAGATGCCCCATAATGGTATTTCCAGCTATTGCAATATTATATATATGCTCTATAGAAATACAGTTCTTCTTGGCCAGCTTACTTATCAGTTGTGATAGTTGATTTATAATAGCCTCCCTTAATCTATTAAGGCCATCAGAACTTTCCATGGCATGCTGGATTCGTGAAATAACATCTCCTCCATAAGGCCTTTGAGCATTTAAATCTGATATTACATCCATCTGCTTACCAGTTGTTAGGTCCACTAAATAACATACTACAGTGGTAGTACCTATATCTATAGCTACTCCATAGGACTGCTTTGTTGTGTCGCCTTCTTCCACATCCAATATTCTATTGCTATCATAGGTAACTGTAACCTTAAACTCTGAATCTCTAAGGATCTGAGGAAGTTTTCTTAGTATAGAAATATTAATATAAGGGCTCTCTATTCCAATAGCCTGGGCCAGCCTCTTCAAATCGTCCCTTGGATTATCCACAGTGGGGACATCTAATTCAACATATTTTTTAGTTATACTAGGGGAAATATCCACAGAATATTCCAGGCCTGTAGATAATATCTGTGCTCCTTCCCCTTGTCCCTTGGTAGCTACCTGTACATCTCCTAGTATTCTTGTCATACAAGCTAAGCGATATCCAGCCTGTTTTTCCTTATGGGACAAATACTTTGATTCTAGATCAGAAATATCAGATACCTTACCTTTCAAAATCCTAACCTTACATTTTCCGCAGATGCCTTTACCACCACAGGGAGCCTCTATATAGACATTATTATGATGAAAGACATCCATAAGGATGCTGCCTGATTCACAGGTTACCCTTTTCTCAAGGTCATCTACTAAAATTGTTACCCTATATTTGTCCACTCCCTACATACCTTCCTTTCTAGCGTCCAGTATAGCCCACCTATAGCTCTAGCTGCTACAGTAACTTCCATTAATAATTTCTGAAAGGATACTTCTTTATCATATGGTAGCAAATCTCTTAAATCAATTTATTGAAAAAACCGATATTCTATTATAACAATTAGAATATCGGTTATAAATACCATATTAATATCCTCTAAGATACCGCACTCTCTAATACTTTCCCAATACTATCTCTTATTATTAAGTTAGCCCTATCCTCATAGGCCGTAGATGATTTATTTATCAGGACTCACTTATCTCCTTCATAGTCGCTGGTAAAGCTGGCTGCAGGATTAACCTCTAGTGAAGTCCCTCCCACAATCAACATGTCTGCATTCATTATATAGTCTATTGCTTTCTCTACTATATCCGAATCTAATGGCTCCTCATATAGCACTACATCAGGTCTTATGATGCCATTACAACCACTACATATAGGCACTACAATCTCACTGTTTATAACCGCACTTAGAGGATATCTTTCTTCACAATCCATGCAGTAATTCCTATATATGGAACCATGTAGCTCCAACACATTTTTACTGCCTGCGGCCTGATGTAGTCCATCAATATTTTGAGTGATTACAGCTTTTAGTTTTCCCTGCTCTTCCAGCTTTGCAAGAGCTAAATGCGCACCATTGGGTTTCGCATCTAAATAGATCATCTTGGACTTATAGAACCTATAAAATTCATCGGGGTATCTGATAAAGAAACTATGACTTAGCAGACGTTCCGGCGGATACGATTGTCCTTCCATAGTCTTGAATAAGCCTGCTTCACTTCTAAAATCAGGAATTCCGCTTTCAGTAGATACACCCGCACCCCCAAAAAATACAACCCGTTGGCTTTCATCAAGCATAGATTTTAATTTTGCTAGACTCATTCCCATCATCCTTTCAACAGCCTATAGGCCCAATACCCATGATGCTATTGAAAAATAAGCCAATAGAGCCAAGGCATCTACTATTGTGGTAATAAGGGGCCCAGCCATTATGGCAGGGTCTAGTCCTATCTTTTTTGCCAATATAGGTAAGGACCCACCTATTACTTTAGCCAAAATTACAGTAAACAGCATGCTTACGGACACCGTAGCGGCAATTATAGCAGATGCTTGTCTCATGATAATGATTCTAGCAAAATTTATTACAGCCAAACTTATTCCTACTAGTATGCTTACCTTCAGCTCTTTCCAAATGACTTTAAAAATATCACTTAATGAAATTTCATCTAGAGCCAATCCCCGGATAATTAAAGTGGCTGATTGAGCACCAGCATTTCCTCCTGTATCCATAATCATAGGGATAAAATAGGTAAGCACTACTACTGACTGCAAAACCTCTTCAAACCTTTGTATGATGGTACCAGTAAAAGTAGCAGATATCATTAGTACAAGAAGCCAAATCACACGGTGTTTGGCAAGTGCTGTCACCTTTGTCTTTAAATATTCCTCATCAGATGGCTGTATAGCTGCCATCTTGTGGAAGTCTTCAGTATTCTCCTCTTCAATTATATCTACAATATCATCAATAGTGATAATACCAACTAGACGCTCCTCATTATCCACCACAGGAACAGCTAATAAATCATATTTTCTAAAAATATTTGCTACTTGCTCTTGATCATCAAGGGTATGAACGGATATAAAGTTGGTCTCCATTATGTCTTTAAGAATGTCAGATGGATCACTAAGGATTAGTTTTCTAATGGGAATAATACCCTCTAGCTTTCTACTACTATCAATTACATAACATATATTAATTGTTTCCTTATCAACCCCATTTTTTCTAATACTTTCTAGGGCTTGATCTACTCTCATTTCCTTTTTCAAATCTACAAACTCAATAGTCATCAAACTGCCTGCGGAATAGTCGGGGTATTTTAATAATTGATTTATAAGCTTTCTCCGCTCTTCGCTAGTATTCCTTAGCACTTTTTTAACTACATTGGCAGGCATCTCCTCAATTAAATCCACAGTATCGTCCAAAAAAAGCTCGTCTATAATGCTTTTTATCTCCCGATCTGCTATGGATTCAATGATAAACTCCTGCTGTTCTTTGGAGAAATGGGAAAACACTTCCGCCGCCATATCTTTAGGAAGAAGTCTGAACAGAACCAATATCTTGTCATCATCCAGTTCTTCCAACCAGTAGGCAATATCTACAACATTCATTTGGCTGAGCCAATTTCTAGCTTCAGCCAGCCTACCTTGATGTATTAGACCTAAAATAAAATCTTGTATCATGGCACAACCCTCCTTGACAGGGCCATGCCTTTTATATTTTGATGGCCATGACCCTGTCCTTATTATTCACTTTTTGTAAGTTACATAAACTAGGCAAAGGCCCAGGATCCACCATCGTCACCAACTTTCCTTCTTTATAAAAGATAAAAAATGGGTCCCTCAACAAGCGAAAGACCCAAAAATATCTATCCATACCTTCCACTCGTTGAGTTTTAACTCTATACGGCCTAGGCCTATGGCCAGCCACATTAGGCTATACCTTAATTCGATAAAGCCTGTTGGCCCATTGGCGTCTCTCGACGTTTCTGGACAGTGGCATATATCCGTATAGTAGCCTCACCTAACGAAAATATTAAACTAAATACATTATATACCAACTTCTATATTTATTCAACCCATTTTCTGATTATTTCAAAATCAGATATTTTTATTGCCCGTAATAGGCGTTTGCACCATGCTTTCTCAAAAAATGCTTATCTAGTAGGGTTTGATCCATTGGTCCAATATTAGGATTAAGCATAAAGGTCCTTAAGGCCATTTTTGCTACTTCTTCTAAAACTACAGCATTATGCACCGCATCAGCTGCATCTTTTCCCCAAGAAAAAGGCCCATGCATATTGACCAGCACTGCGGGGATTTCCATGGGATTTATATTAGCAAAAGTCTCTACAATTACATTGCCTGTTTCCTTCTCATATTCCCCTTCTATTTCCTCTTCGGTCATCTTTCTGGTGCAGGGAATTTCGCCATAGAAATAATCTCCATGAGTGGTACCCAGAGCCGGGATTCCTCTTCCTGCCTGAGCGAAGCTGGTTGCCCAAGATGAATGAGTGTGGACCACTCCTCCTATTTCCTTGAAATTATTATAGAGAACCAAATGAGTTGCAGTGTCAGATGATGGTTTTAAGTCTCCCTCCACCTTATTACCCTCTAGATCAAGCACCACCATATGTTCTGGTTTTAGTTCTGGATAAGGTACTCCGCTGGGCTTTATGACTACAAGCCCTTTATCCCTATCAATACCGCTAACATTACCCCATGTAAAGGTAACAAGACCATACTTGGGAAGATCCATATTGGCCTTCCATACTTGTTCCTTTAAATCTTTAAGCATTCTATCACTCCCCATATATTATTCTTTACTTTCCTGTTTCTTTATAACCTTTAGACGTTTCATTACATCATTTACGCCCCTACCAAAGTAGTCATGCAAGATTTTATACTCAGCATATAGCTTATTATATGCTTCTACATTCTTTGGGATAGGTCTATACACTATGTCCTTTAGTCTAGCCATTTCCTTAGCTGCATCAACTATAGAATCGTAGCCCCCTCTTCCCTTACCGGCCGCTACTGCTCCAAACATAGCTGAACCCAAAGCTGGAGTTTGTGACGATGCTGATATTCTAATCTCTCTATTGGTCACATCAGCATATATCTGCATAAGGAAAGGATTCTTATGGGCAATACCTCCTGCAGCATATAGCTCCTTAATGGGAACGCCACTTTCCTCAAAGGTATCTATAATCATACGTGTTCCGTAAGCTGTGGCCTCAATAAGAGCCCTATATATCTCTTCCGGCTTTGTCAGTAGGGTACACCCTATAATCATACCTGTTAAATCAGCATCAATAAGCACAGAACGGTTACCATTCCACCAGTCAAGAGCTATAAGCCCGCTTTCACCCACTGCCAATTTCTTAGCTTTTTGACTTAACAAGTCGTGAATGCTTATATCCTTGGCCTCAGCTTCCTTATAATAGCTGCCCGGCACACCGTTATTTATATACCACTCAAAATGGTCTCCCACACAGCATTGACCAGCCTCATAGCCAAAGAAGCCTGGAATAATTCCGTCCTCTACCACTCCGCATATCCCTGGAACCTTTCTTTCTTCCCTACCCAATACCATATGGCAGGTTGAGGTTCCCATAATCATCAGCATTTTTCCTTCATCTACTATACCTACTGCCGGCACAGACACATGGGCATCTACATTCCCTACTGCTACAGCAGTTCCAGGCTTTAGACCCGTAAGCTGAGCCGCCTTTTCAGTAACCTCTCCAGCCTTTGTTCCTATAGGATATATATCTCTACTTAGCTTATCACCTACAACATTTTCTAATCTGGGATCTAATGCCTTAAAAAACTCATTGCTTGGATAACCCTTTTGTTTGCTCCATATAGCCTTATACCCTGCAGCGCAACTGCTCCTCTTCTCTTGTCCCGTAAGCTGCATAACCACCCAGTCAGTGGCCTCTATAAACTTTGCAGCCCTTTGATACAACTCTGGTGCTTCATTTAATGTTTGCCATATCTTTGGAAAAAGCCATTCTGAAGATATCTTACCTCCATACCGCTCCAGAAACTCCTCTCCTCTTTCCTGGGCTATGACATTTAGTTTGTTGGCCTCTTCTTGAGCAGCGTGGTGCTTCCACAGCTTTACATAGGCATGAGGGTTAGACTTATATTCTTCATACATACATAATGGGGTCCCTTCAGCATCCACTGGGAGTAAAGTACAAGCAGTAAAATCAATTCCTATGCCTATAACATTCTCTGCTCCTACTTTTGATTCATTTAGCACCGCAGGAATGGTCTCGGCTAGCACCTCTAAATAGTCCTGGGGGTGCTGCAGTGCCCAGTCATGCTCTAGACGAGTCGTGCCATCAGGCAAATATTCATCCATAACCCCATGAGAATATTCCTTGACCGCTGTTGCTACTTCTCTCCCTGTGCCCACTTCTACCAATACAGCCCTTCCCGATTGGGTACCAAAATCTACACCAATAGTAAACTTTTTACCCACTCCATAACTCCCCTTTTATTTGTACTCTTTGGTGCTACCCCTTATTATTAGCTCTGGCTCCATCTTAATTTTATCTTTGCCCTTGCCACCATTTATCTTATTTATTAGGCTTTCAGCCACTATCCTGCCTAATTTTTTCTGAGGATGGGCCACTGTAGTCAATTTCACCTCAGATACAACAGCCAGCTGAGAATCATCGAAACTCACCAGTGAAATGTCCTCAGGTATCTTCATTCCCTTTTTTCTAATTATATTCATGACCTTTAGTGCTACCTGATCATTGTAGCATACTATAGCGGAACATCTTTTTGTGAGTTCTCTAAACATTTTTTTGTCGAACTTTATAAACTCTTCCCTTTTATCATCAGTATCAAACCACAGAACATTTAAATCCTTTAAATCTATTTTAGCCTCATGAAGTGCCATTTGATATCCCTTAAAACGATAGTGTCCTTGAATATCGTCTATCTTAAATATTCCTCCAATTCTTTTGTGTCCTAAATCAATTAAGTGGCGTGCTGCTATATAACCAGCTTTTATATCGTCTACTACCACATAAGGGCAATCCAGCTCCTTATAGCAGCCATGGATAAAGAACATGGGGATATCCTTTTCAATTATCTGCCTATATAGGTCTAGGTTAGGGTTGGGCAGGGCACTTTTGGTAGGTTCTACAATAACACCATGGATATCAGCCCTGATAAAATTTTCAAGGCACATCCTTTCCTTATCATGGTGATTGTAACTGCACCCAAGTACCATATTGTACCCTGCCTTGGACAAGACTTCATCAATTCCCAATATGATGGATGGGAATATATAATCATTAAGATAGGTGGTCATTACCCCTATAGTCTTAATTTTATTGGATTTTCGCCTTATCCTATCCCCTACAAAAGTACCCTTACCATGAACCTTATACAGCCATCCTTCACTGGCCAACTGACTAATAGCCTGTCTCACTGTATGCCGGCTGACCTTGAATTTTTGGGCCAGCTCATTTTCCGACCAAATCTTATCTCCAGGCTCTAGCTTTTCTAGACCTATGGTTTCTATAATATATTCTTTTAGTATCTGATATTTAGGTTTTTGGCTTTCTTTCTTATCCAAAGGGATTCTCATCCTTGTACAACATGGAAGCTGGTTGATTGAAGGAAACATCCTCAACACCCAACATCTTCATAGCAGCAAACAGCACCTTGCCTACATGCTTAAAGGCTAAACCTGCATGATGGGGGTATCTCTTAGCTATAAGTACGTGACGATAGAATCTCGCCATCTCCTTTACAGCAATTACTCCAATACCTCCAAAAGATTTTGGATCCACATCAATGACTTCCCCTTGTGCAACGTAGCTTCTTAATGTAGTATCAGCTGTGCTTTGCAGCCTAAACAGAGTAATCTCACCAGGTTTTATGGTGCCCTCTAGAGTACCTCTTGTAATGTTAGGCTCCTTATCAGGCTCCAATAAGCTATGCATAATACGCTGATACTTCATCTCAGCGTCCTTTAGACATGCCTTAGGAGTATTTCCACAATGGAATCCCATAAACAGGTCTGTCAGCTTATAGTCGCCAAATAATTCCCTATTTTCATCATACATGTCCTGAGGAACAGTATTGTTTATATCCAGTAGGGTTGCTGGTTTGTTTGTAGCACAGGTAATAATGTATTCGCTTACAGCCCCATATATGTCAGTTTCACAAGCAACAGGTATTCCTCTTGCTGCTAATCTTGAGTTTACATAACAGGGAACAAACCCAAACTGGGTCTGGAAAGCAGGCCAGCATTTGTTAGCAAATATAGCATATTGAGATGCGCCTATATTTTCCTCCATCCAATCTAGCAGAGTTAGCTCATACTGGGCAAGTTTTGGCAAAATCCCAGGATATCCATTACCTTCTCCTAGTTCCTCTTCCATATCCTTTACCACATCAGGAATTCTAGGATCATCAGCATGGTTGTTAAAAGCCTCAAATAGATCTAACTCAGAATTCTCCATAATCTCTATTCCTAAATCAAATAGAGGTTTGATGGGTGCATTGCATGCCAAGAAGTCTTGTGGTCTTGGTCCAAAGCTAAATACTTTCAGTCCTTTTAGGCCAAGAATGACCCTTGCTATATCCTCAAAGTCTAGAATCATATCTGCTATATCCTGAGCTGTGCCCACAGGATATTCAGGGATGTATGGACTTAGCTTTCTTAGTCCTAAGCTGTAAGAAGCGTTGAGCATTCCACAATAAGCATCTCCACGGCCAGCTATTAGATTGTCCTGAGTCTCCTCAGCTGCTGCAACCACCATGGCTGGTCCACCAAATTTTTGAATCAGCATGGTCTCTGGTCCTTCAGGTCCAAAGTTGCCTAAATAAAGCACCAAGGCATTTACATCTGCTGCTCTTAATTCTTCTAATGCTTTAAGTACATCCTTTTCATTTTCTACCGTTGTTTGAACTTCAAAGATGTCTATATTCTTGTCTGTACAAGCTTTTACAACGGCTTTTCTTCTTTTCTCACTAAGTTCTATGGGAAAGCAGTCTCTACTTACGGCCACAATCCCCAGTTTTACACTTGGAATGTTAATCATATGTATTAGCCCCCTTACATATATTAATTGTATAATTTCTACCAAAAACAATTATATCACAGGGAACTTGTACGTACAAGCTACCTGTGATATTTATAAGTTGATTTTTTATAGCTCAATTTTTATAAAGTTTCTCTTGCCCACCTGGACAATATCCTGGGTTTTTAGAGAAGAGATTTTTATATCATTGACCTTTTCTCCATTTACCTTTACAGCACCTTGACTTATTAATCTCCTGGCTTGACTAGTGCTGGGAGCCATGCCTGCTTCAACAATTAGTCTAGCCATATCTACCCCATCTTCAGAGATTATATTTTCAGGAACTTTAAAGGATGGAATATCCTCTGGCACTCCTCCTTTTTGGAATACCGCCTTAAACTGCTCTTCCGCCTTTATTGCTGCTTCTTCGCCGTGATATAAGGTAGTGATTTCTCTAGCCAATCTCATCTTGGCATCCCTTGGATGGTAAGTTCCATCCTCCAAAGAAGTTTTTATTTTTTCTATTTCATCGGGATGAATATCAGTAGCTAGCTCATAGTACTTAATCATTAACTCGTCAGGTATGGACATAACCTTACCATACATCTGGTCTGGCTCTTCATAGATACCAATGTAGTTGCCCAGACTCTTGCTCATCTTTTCCACACCATCGGTTCCTTCCAAGAGGGGCATTAACAAGGCCACCTGACTTTCTTGTCCATAATCTTTTTGTATAGTCCTCCCCATAAGGAGATTGAACCTTTGATCAGTACCTCCCAGTTCTATATCAGCTTTTATTGCCACTGAATCATAGCCCTGCATTAAGGGGTAAAAGAATTCGTGGATTCCTATACTCTGTTGATTTTCAAATCTATTTTTAAAATCTTCCCGCTCCAGCATCCTAGCTACAGTGTGTTTAGCCGCTAATTCAATGACATCAGTGAATTTAAGCTCTCCCAGCCACTCACTGTTAAAGCGAACTTCTGTCTTGGCCTTATCAATAATCTTGAAGATTTGATCTTGATAGGTACGGGCATTTTCTAATACTTCTTCCCTACTAAGGGGTGGTCTTGTTTTTGATCTACCAGTAGGATCCCCTATCATGGCGGTAAAATCACCAATGATAATTACGGCTTTATGCCCTAAATCCTGCATCTGCTTAATTTTTCTTAGCACTACGGCATGCCCTAAATGAATATCTGGAGCTGTAGGATCCAGCCCTAGCTTTACTGTAAGGGGCCTACCCTCCTTTTGAGCTTTGGCAAGCTTACTCTTTAGCTCCTCTACGTCTATTATTTCGTCTGCTCCTTTGGAAATAATTTTAATCTGTTCTTCAATGGGTACCATCTTTACTCCTCCTTTTTAAGCTTTATTAACTTTATTAGCTTTGTTAAACAATAACTCACAAAAACAAAAACTCTCGCCCTCTGAACTAACAGAGGACGAGAGTAAATTCCCGTGTTACCACCTCAATTTATTGATGCCTCGCAGCATCAACCTCATCAGGTACAAGGACACAAGGATTTAACCTTGGCTTTTATACCTTAGCACGATAACGAGTGCGGGTGTCGGTTACAGCCTACTCAATCTATAAGATATAGATCTTTCAGTGTACAGCTCAGAGATGTATTCAAAGTGCTGTTCCTTGCCCCTCTCACCAACCGGGAACTCTCTTTAAGGCCTAGGCACTTTTACTCCTTCTCCTCATTGCTTTTTTTGCTATGAAATTTGTTATGTTATTATATATCATTATCTAGGAATTCGTCAACTGTATTTTTGCTTACC
>JAAYKZ010000044.1 GCA_012522165.1 Clostridiales bacterium | reverse complement strand
TCTCTGCATATATAAAAAGTTTCCCCTTCCACCGTTGGCACTATATTAAGGGTTTCCCTAAGAGGATCGCCTCCAGCAGCTATAATTTTCTTCCTCATGTGCTCTGTTATGCCCTTAATATTTTCCATAAGTTTTTCTGGTTCCTTAAAGATATTATGGTTTATTCTCTGTAGAATATAGCGGTGCTCTTTTCCGTCATCTTCAGCTCCTATAATTTTTCTGGATAAACCCCTTGCTTTATCATTTTCTCTATTGCTTTTTTTACTACTGGTTTATCCTCCCTGTATGTGACTCCGTACCAACGTTCACTAGAGGTTAAGACCTTGACCTTTGCTTTATTTTCCCTTACCAACTCCCCTACTAGATTGGGCAGGAAAAACTCAGCCTTATCTATATTATCTTTATTGCTTTCCAAAAATCTAACAAATCCAGCTTCTAGTTCCTCAAATATGCTAGGAGTAAATCCCCACATATTCATAGAAACAATGCTATCTTCGGGTATAGTAATCCACTCATCATTTTCTTCAAATTTTACTCCATCGGAAAACCTTTGTATCTTGGTTCGCTCTTGTATTTCTTCTAAATAACCTTGGTCATTGACCTGGCATACGCCCCTTGAAACATGGCCATGTTCTGTTAGAGTATTTTTCAGTATAAAGCCCACCATTGCATAATTGTAAGACTTTACATCATCTATATTCTTAAGATAATCATAAAGCACTTGGAAAGAATCCCTTCCATAAAAGTCATCGGCATTAATAACTGCAAAGGGGGTATCAATATAATCTTTGCAGCTTAGCACTGCATGACCTGTACCCCAGGGTTTTACCCTTTTTTCCAGTCTACTAAAACCCTCAGGCAAATCATCTATATCTTGATAAACATAGGCGGTTTCCACCTTTTGCTCAACTCTACTGCCAATAGCTTCCCTAAAAGCCTCTTCTATCTCCTTTTTTATGATAAATACTACCTTGCCAAAGCCCGCTTCTAATGCATCATATATGGAATAATCCATAATTATCTCACCGTTTGGTCCCATGGGGTCCAGTTGCTTTAATCCTCCATATCTGCTCCCCATTCCTGCTGCCATAATCACTAATGCGGGTTTCTTCATTTTGATTTCCTCCTCCATATCCCTTACTTCTTATATTTCTAATCTATCTAATCTTCGTATCCATTAGGATTATTTGATTGCCAACGCCAAGCATCCTGACACATTTCCTCCAGGCCTCTGGTGGCCCTCCAGCCCAGCTCTTTATTGGCCTTGCTTGGATCAGCATAGCAGGATGCAATATCGCCTGGTCTTCTGTCAACTATTTTATATGGTATTGGTTTTCCAGTTACTTTCCTAAAGGCATTTACCATTTCTAAAACGCTGTATCCCTTGCCTGTTCCAAGATTATAGGTAACCACGCCGGGGTTGGTCATTAGTTTGTCCAGAGCCTTAAATGCCCTAGCACCAAATCCACCACATGAATATAATCCCTGACCCCGGTTCCATCAGGGGTAGGATAGTCATTACCAAATACCTTAAGTTCATCCAACTTGCCCGCAGCTACCTGAGTAATATATGGAACAAGGTTATTGGGAATTCCTTTTGGGTCCTCGCCTATCAAGCCGCTTTTGTGTGCCCCTACGGGGTTAAAATATCTCAAAATAGCAATATTGAAACTATTGTCCGATTTATATAAATCCCTCAAAATCTGTTCAATCATAAGTTTGGTTTGTCCATAGGGATTGGTTGCCGATAATGGAAAATCCTCAGTTATTGGCACTCTGCTAGGATCTCCGTATACCGTTGCAGAAGAACTAAAAACCATATTCTTTACCCCATACTTTTGCATAGCTTTGCAAAGCAACAAGGTTCCAGTGATATTGTTATGATAATAGTGTAGAGGTATGGAAACAGATTCACCCACAGCCTTTAGACCTGCAAAATGCATTACAGCATCTATAGACTCTTGCTTAAATATAGTGTCCAAAGCCTCAGCATCCAAGAGGTCAGCCTTATAGAATTTTAGGCTCTTGCCAGTAATCTCTTGTACCCTTCTTAAAGCTTCTTCTTTACTATTGCTTAGGTTGTCCACTACCACTACTTCATATCCTGCATTTAATAATTCCACACAGGCATGACTTCCTATATATCCTGCTCCTCCTGTTACTAATATCTTCATATTGACACCTCCTCATAATAGGATAACATGATTAATAAAAAAGTTAAAGACTTGTATTTAGAGTCCATGATTTCACAATAGTCGTCAGTTCATTCTTAAACTAATAAAAAAAGGATGCATGGTTTACCTGAAATACAGGAACCATGCATCCATAAGTAGCTATTTTTATAATCTATGCAAGCATTGATCTTACAAACCATATTTGCTTGCTATAGTCTGCTACGTGCTCTTCAAACTCCATTACCAGCTCAAAGTCTCCTTCTTCATCTGCTTCATTTCTTATTTCAGTTGCTAG
>JAAYKZ010000043.1 GCA_012522165.1 Clostridiales bacterium | reverse complement strand
ATTATACCTGTTCATGTTTACGGAAGTGTTTGCGATGTTTTTGAAATAGAGAAAATTGCCAAGAAATACAATCTCAAAGTTATTTATGATGCAGCCCATACTTTTGGCGTTACCGTTAATGGTGTTGGAGTTGGAAATTTTGGGGATGCATCTATGTTTAGTTTCCATGCTACTAAAGTTTTTAATACTATTGAAGGCGGGGCTGTGACGTTTAAAGATGGCAATTTAAATAGGAAATTAAGTGCACTTAAAAATTTTGGGATAACTGATGCTGAAAGTGTAGAGTTTATTGGTGGAAATGCTAAAATGAATGAATTCCAGTCAGCAATGGGATTGTGTAATCTTAAACATGTTGATAAAGAGATTGAAAAAAGAAGGTTAGTAGTAGAAAGATATATGTCAAACTTAGAAGGAATAAAAGGAATAAGGCTTCTTAAACAACAAAAAGGAATAAAATCCAATTTTGCTTATTTTCCTGTAGTATTTGACGGTTATAAATACACTAGAGATCAGGTGTATGAATTATTAAAGGAGCAGAACATTATTGCACGCAAATATTTCTATCCTTTGACGAGTAATTTTCAGTGCTATAAAGATATGTTTGGTTTAGTACATTTACCTGTGGCAGAGTATATAGCAGATAGGGTATTGACCCTCCCACTTTATGCAGATTTAGATTTACAAGATGTTGATAGAATTTGCAAAATTATTAAAGAATAGGGGGAATAAAATGAAGGGTATTGTTTTGGCTGGAGGAAAAGGGACACGTTTATATCCTATGACAAAGGCTGTATCAAAGCAATTGTTGCCTATATATGATAAGCCTTTGATTTATTACCCATTATCTGTTCTTATGCTGGCAGGAATACATGAAATTTTGATAATTTCAACACCGGAGGATTTACCTGTATATGAAAGGCTACTTGACGATGGCTCTTCATTTGGATTAAAATTATCCTATAAGGTACAGGATAAGCCAAGGGGCCTTGCTGATGCATTTATAATCGGTGAAGAGTTTATTGGTGAAGATAACGTCTGCCTGATTTTAGGAGACAATATTTTCTATGGACAGGATTTAACAAAAGTTTTAAATAAAGCACAAGATTATAAAGAAGGTGCAGTTATTTTTGGTTACCCTGTAAAAGATGCTAGAGATTTTGGCGTTGTTGAATTTGATGATAACAAAAAAGTTATTTCAATTGAAGAGAAGCCACAGCATCCAAAGTCAAAGTATGCTGTTCCGGGATTGTATTTTTATGACAACAAGGTTGTTGAGATTGCTAAAAATGTTAAACCTTCGGCTCGTGGAGAAATTGAAATTACATCGGTAAATAATGCATACCTTGAAAAAAATCAATTAAATGTTGTTTTGCTGGGCCGTGGTATGGCTTGGCTTGATACAGGAACTCCTGAGGGAATGCTAAAAGCTGCGGAATATGTTGAGGCAGTTCAGTCAAGACAAGGTTTTTACATAGCATGTTTAGAAGAAATTGCATGGCGAAGAGGATTTATCAATGATGAACAGTTTAGGGCTGTTGGTGAAAGTCT
>JAAYKZ010000416.1 GCA_012522165.1 Clostridiales bacterium | reverse complement strand
TTTCTTTTGATTTTTGGGTTGTGATTATTATATCACAGAGGAGATACTCTTTTCTTTTATTTGTTTGTTTTTTCCCCAGAGTAATTTTACACTAACCAGTCTTTATAGGATTTTATTAGCTTTCATTCTATGGATATTTATAAAAGAGTATTCCATATAGTAATGTTAATGAATTTACCAATTATTTGACAGCAAATTCGTCTTATTTCATAACAAATAAGTCCAATTTCATATATAATTTGATGCATTTTATGTATAATGAGAAATGCTGGTATGGTAATATATATTTAGCGCTATTGCAAGGAGTATATGTGCTCATGGCCTAAATAGATCTGCAGCTTATAACATATAAGAACCTATAAAAAGGGACATTTAAAGCATTGAAAAAAGCCTAAATTACCTAAATAGCACTATGCAATCTAGGAGGAATAAACATGAAAAATGATAAAATTCGCATTGGCATCATAGGTACAGGAAATATTGCTCAAAGTGCTCATATTCCTGCTTACTTAAAACAAAATGATGCAGAAATAGTAGCTGTTTGCGACTTAAAGCTGGACAGGGCTAGAGAAGTTGCCCTAAAATATGATATTAAACATGCAGTAGACAGCATAGAGGAACTAGTAGCTATAGATGATATAGATGCTGTTAGCGTATGTACCTGGAACAACGCCCATGCTCAAGCAGCTATTGCTGCTGCCAACGCAGGTAAGCATGTTCTATGTGAAAAGCCCATGGCCATGAATGTAGCAGAAGCTGAGGCTATGAAAGAGGCTGCAGAAAAAAACAATATAATATTTATGATGGGATTTACCAATCGTTTTAGGGCAGAAAGTCAGGTTATAAAAGTTATGGCCGAAAGTGATAAATTTGGCGACATCTATTTCGCTAAAACTGGTTGGCTACGCAGAAGGGGAACTCCCCTTGGCTGGTTTACTGATCTTTCTAAATCTGGAGGCGGTCCTGTTATAGACATTGGTGTTCATGCTATTGACCTAACCTGGTACTTTATGGGCAAACCACGTCCTATCAGCGTTACAGCTTGCACCTATGACAAAATCGGTAACTACCAAACAAAAGGTGTCAGTCGCTGGGAAGCCTTGGATACAGATAGCCTGGTATTTGATACTGAGGATTCAGCATCAGGCTTTATAAGATTTGAAAATGGCGCTTCCATGAGCTTTGAAGTAAGCTGGGCCATAAATGGCAGGGATACAGGGGTATTTAGCCATATATTTGGAACCAAAGCAGGAGCCAGCCTGAATCCCTTTACTATATACGGGGAAGTGGAAGGATATCTCATGGACTCCTCTCCCGTTGTAGAACCCCAGGATCCTTTTGTAAATGAGATTCGACACTTTTTAGACTGCATAAAAACAGGAAAAGAGCCACTGGCCTCTGCAAGTGATGGAGTCATTATCCAAAAAATTCTAAATGGCATCTACGATTCTGCTAAATTAGGCAAAGAAGTTATTATAGACTAATCCTTAATGCTACGGGAGCTGGAACTTTTATAGTTCTAGCTCCCTTTATTAATAGTATTAATAGTATGAGTCAATGGTTTCTCTTACAGTTTGTTCCCAAATAATTAAATTTTCTGGACGATAGGATACTGTACTAATATCCTTTAGCACAAATTCATAAGGGCAGCCATGTTTTAAACAAGCTTCAATGGTTCGTGATATATCCTTTCGAACCTCCTCTGGATCAGTCTTAACTGCTACAAGGGCAGGATTGGGCTTTCTGGCATATACATAATCCCCACCTATCTGTTCAGCACAACTTTCAACATTGGACCAAGGGCTTACTCCTATTTTTCGCATATTGGGAATCTTTTTTAGGAGATCTATCTTATTATCCAGGGGTTCACAGCATCCATAATAAACCAAACCGCATTTTTCAAATAGAGGCTTGCTGTATGCTAAATCAAATTCCTCATGGAGCTCTGGGGAGATAGATGAAAATAACTGGGCCATACTGCGCATCCAAATATCTTTTAGCCTTACTTTACCTCCATCATAATCTTTTGCAGGTAGATCGCTAGTATAGGGAGGTGTGCAGTGAAGGTCTGGTATGTCATAATCTAAAAGGCCTAATTGCTCATATTGCTCCATAACAGATAACTGAATATCTGTAAATCTCTTTATTATTTTATGAGTAAACTCTGGACGGTCTATCATATCATAGAATACCGTAGATACTCCCCTTAGCCTGGGTATGATATCCCAAGGTGCATAATATATGCAATACCCACGCAGCTTAACAGGTAGAATATCCCCTAGGATTTCTTGAGCCAGTTCAAGTTTTCGCTTATCTGTCTCTTCATCATGAGTTATGACAGGACAGTTCAGCTTTTCTAAATCAGCTTCAGTACTCAATTGATCTAGGTATTCATGGGACACTATATGATTAGCCTCATCTGTTATGGCTATGTTTTCTTTTATGTCTAATCCATATCCAGTAGAATGAACTGACTTGTAAATAGGATAGAAGTTTTCTACAACCATATCACCTGGGAAGTACTTCCACTGAAATAGTTTTCTTCTAAAGTAGGTTTCCATTTCCTGTGGGAAACTGTTCTCACATTGGTTTTTTAACTGACCATCTATATCCATCTCATGCCATGGAACCTCATCTATTAATACAGGAGGCCTGCCTGGCTTTAGATCATTATTATCCCGCATTCTTTTCATATTTTCCTTCTGTATATCCAGTGCCGCTACTTCCGCATACTCTTTAGCTAATTCTCTCAGAATTTTTTTCTCAGAGCTTGTTATCTTCATGTCCACCCTACCCCTTTCTATTTATTTTAACCTCTCTCCAAAATCCCCATCATTATTGAATCCTCCACTATTTCTTCTACCAGCTTCCATAGCTCTGGTGCCCCTTCCTTCACAAGAAGATTGCGCTCAAGAACCTTATTACTCTTTACTCCATACTTAACCCATGTATGTCCACCAGTACGATAGTTGCATATGAGAGGTTGAATCCGATCCAAAGAAGCTGCAAAAAGGGCTTCGGGAGTTTTTCTTTCTTCAAATTCATCCCATAAGGCTCTGAACTCCTGGCTTTGGTCTGGGGGCAGGATATTAAAAAGCTGCTGTGCTGCTTTAAGTTCCCTCTCGGCTTTATTCAAATTGGCTTTTTCGTCATAGCAAAAAGTATCCCCTGCATAGATTTCTACTAAATCGTGTATCAATAACATCTTTAAAACTTTTGCAATATCTAGATCTTTCTTTGGTGAATATTCATATAAGACCATGGCCATTAATGCCAAATGCCATGAATGCTCTGCATCATTTTCATTTCTAGAACCGTCCATTAATAGGGTCTGCCTATAGATTTGTTTAAGCTTATCCACTTCTATGATAAATTCAATTTGTTTTTTTAATCTTTCCATATCCATCTAATACTACCTTCCAAACAAGATCTAGTTAAAATAGTCCGCTTAAAAATCCATAATTAGATAATATGTACAGTGCTATCCCTATTACAGCAATAGTAAGAACAGTCTTGACAATCTTTGCTGCAATTTTCATAATCAACACTATAGCCAAAACAGCTATTATTATGGTGATAAGATCTGTCATTATTTATCCCCCCAATTTATGAATTTTGTCTCAATTACACTATCC
>JAAYKZ010000415.1 GCA_012522165.1 Clostridiales bacterium | reverse complement strand
TTGCTTCTTCATGAGAATAATTCCTATCTTCACCCATACGTTGAACTTTTTCAATGTAATCAATTTTACCAATAGAAATAATCTTGAGAACCCTAGCCATAAACACTCCTAAGCCCAAAGGAACACTTATAAAAATAGTTTTCTTATTCAATTCCTTACTAATTAACTTAAATACATCTATCATTTTAATAGGACTATTTCCTGAAAGATTATATGCTTTACCCTGAGTTTCTTTAGGAAGCATAAGCACAGTATAAAATGCTTTACCTAAATCTCTTGCATTAACAGGTTGTAATAAACTATTCCCTTTGCTAATTATTGGCAAAATCCTAAGCCTATCTACCATTTTTATAAATTTACTCATATTGTGATCACATAAGTCACCATATTATCTACATATGGAATTTTAAACTTTCCTTTACTAGCAACATGAACCTCATACCCTTGTTCTTTAAACCATTTAATATATGGAATATGAAAACTTAAAATATGTTCATCAACAGTAGCTGAAAATAGTACTTTTTTCAATTTATTGTCTCCTTCTCTGTTAAACTTATAGAATCTATAAAATCATATATATTATAGTTCTTTTTATATTCTGAGATGTCCTTTTCATATATTAAGTCACCAAATACCTTATTGACTATATCTATATTGATTAATTTCAATAAAAGATTAAAAAATCTAGTAAATTTAATCTTCTTACCATGAAACTCAGCTATCAATTTTACCATTTCACTTGTTTTTACATATTCTTTATTTTGTGGAAAGAACAATCCACTAACACTATCATCAATTAACAATCTTACAAATTCATTTAAATTATCTACATAAATCATACTTCTCTGATTATCTATATCTGGAAATATTGGAGTTGTTTTTGCCAAATTTGCTAATCTAGGATAATTTCCTTTACATCCTTTACCATAAACCATTGGTGGTCTTAAAATAGCAATCTTAAAACTATCATCTTCTAAAGATTTAATCAACTCTTCAGCTTGAAGTTTAGATTTTCCATAATTACTTTTAGGTTTTAAAGGAGTATGCTCATCTATTACTCCAATTTCTAATCCATAAACACTCATTGTACTTAGAAATATAAACTGTTTAATCCCATCTTGTTTTGATTTCTTAGCTACTTCATATGCTAAATCTCTATTCACTGCATAATAAAGTTTCCTATTTTTCTTAGTCTCTTTTCTATGAGCTATTCCTGCTACATGATATACCACATCATACTCTGAAAAATCTTTTTCTTTCCATGATTCATCTCTTAAACTAATAGCATCTACTTCGTATTTATTAGGATACTTAGCTAACCATTCTTCAAATCTTGAACCTATGTAACTGTTTTTTCCTGTGATAAGTATTCTTTCCATCCTGAAATACTCTCCTCATCTTTCTGCTTATTTCCAGTTCCACCTTCAAGCACTCCATCTCTTTTTAAAACACTTACAATAGTTCCAAAAAAACACTTAATATCAAACATTAGTCCTATATTCTCAGTATAATATCCATCATACCTAGCTTTATCTTCAATAGTTACTGTATCTCTACCATTTATCTGTGCCCAGCCTGTAAGTCCTGGTGGTATATCATTAGCTCCATATTTATCTCTTTCAGCAATCA
>JAAYKZ010000414.1 GCA_012522165.1 Clostridiales bacterium | reverse complement strand
TTTATCCTATGTTTGTTAAGCAATTTTCCATATAGTCAATATGTAGCAGCTTTTATTTTCATATTGGCTGCTAGCACCGATAGTATGGACGGCTATATAGCTCGAAAAAGAAATGAGATAACAAATTTAGGGAAATTTTTAGACCCACTAGCAGACAAGCTGTTGATTACCTCTGCTTTAGTGATATTAGTAGAAATGGGACGGATTTCATCTGTGGTAGCAATTATTATTATCAGTCGGGAGTTTATTGTTACCGGATTGCGTGTTGTAGCCGCCTCCAAAGGGATTGTTATTGCAGCCAGTTGGCTGGGTAAGATTAAAACTATAATACAAATAGTGTCCATAGTGTCTGTACTCCTTAATAACTTTCCCTTTGAGTATATAGGTTTTCCATTTGATACTATAACCATATACTTAGCAACCATCATAACTTTATTATCTGGAGTAGATTATATTTATAAAAATCGTAATGTATTAAAGGAGAATGCTTAAATATATTCTTAGCTCTTGGACCTAAAGAGTACCGGCCAATAATTGAAAATACAAGAGAATGCTTAAATATATTCTTAGCTCTTGAGGAGGTTAAATAATGGATGCTGAAATAATTGGAGTAGGACGTGAACTTTTATTGGGTCAAATTTCTAATACAGATGCCCAGTATATTTCACAAAAACTTTCTCAACTAGGCATTAATGTTTTTTATCATACAGTGGTGGGAGACAATAACAAACGCCTTAAAGAAGTTTTGAAAATTGCTGTAAGTAGGGCAGATTTAATAATTACCACAGGTGGATTGGGTCCGACCATGGACGATTTGACAAAAGAAACAGTAGCTGAATTTTTAGGAATTCCCATGGAGTTACATCAGCCTAGTGTTGAGCAAATAGAGGAGTACTTCACCAAGAGAGGAAGAAGGGTAAGCCAAAATAATTACAAACAGGCATACTTTCCTAAAGGCTCAATTGTACTGCCTAATAATCATGGTACAGCTCCAGGTGCTATACTAGAGCATGACAATAAAATATTTATTATTCTCCCTGGGCCTCCAAGGGAGCTGCAGCCAATGTTTGAAGAACATGTAATTCCCTATTTGGAAGGTAAAAGTAGCGAAAAAATTATATCTAGGGTTTTAAAAATATACGGCATTGGTGAATCTGATATGGAGGAGAAAATAAAGGATTTGCTTATCAATCAAAGCAATCCCACCATAGCGCCATTGGCAGGAGCATCGGAATTAACTATCAGGCTTACAGCAAAGACATCAAGAAATGAGGATCCATATAAACTAATACAGCCAGTAGAAGAAAAAATAAGAGAGAGATTAGGCGACGTAGTATATGGAATAGATGATGATACTTTAGAGAGTGTAGTTGTTAACTTACTAATTGAATCAGGTAAAACTATAGCTACTGCTGAATCCTGCACTGGTGGGTTAATAGCTGAAAGAATAACTAGTATACCAGGAGCATCCCAAGTCTTTCTTCAAGGGGTAGTTGCTTATAGCAACCAATCTAAGATAGAGCGATTAAAGGTTTCAAAAGAAACCCTTGCCCAATTCGGAGCTGTTAGCCAACAAACTGCTGAAGAAATGGTCAAGGGAATTATTGAAACTTCAGGTGCTGATATAGGAGTAGCAGTAACCGGTATTGCAGGTCCTGGTGGAGGAACCAAGGATAAGCCAGTAGGTCTTGTATATATAGGAATCGGCGACAAAAATGGTTTTTTAGCTGTTAATAGATACAATTTGTTAGGCGATAGAAAAAGAGTCCAACAATCATCAGCTTCCCTTGCTTTAGATTCTATAAGACGTGCCCTTTTAAATGGAGATATAGGTTGAAATCTTAGGTAAATAAGGCATTGACTGACCTAATAATATATTATATAATAGAAACAGAACAGACGTTCGATTGCGATGTTAGTTTGATTTATTATAGGGAAAGGCAGGTGAGCCCCGAAAGGCACGGGGATGGATGTGGAAAAGCAAAAGGCTTTGGATATGGCCCTATCTCAAATTGAAAAACAATTTGGTAAGGGCTCTATAATGAGACTAGGTAGTGATACCCATTTGAATGTGGAGGTAATACCTACAGGCTGCCTGGAATTAGATATTGCATTAGGAGTTGGCGGTTTACCTAGAGGTAGAGTAATAGAGATATTTGGTCCAGAGTCTTCAGGTAAGACTACTGTAGCTCTTCATGTAATTGCAGAAGCACAAAAGTTGGGTGGAACAGCTGCGTTTATTGATGCTGAGCATGCTTTGGATCCTAGTTATACAGCTAAACTAGGGGTAGATTTAGATAATTTATTAGTATCCCAACCTGATACCGGTGAGCAAGCATTGGAAATTACAGAAGCTTTAGTGAGAAGCGGAGCTATAGATGTTGTAGTTATAGATTCTGTTGCTGCTCTGGTACCTAAGGCTGAGATAGAGGGTGAGATGGGAGACTCCCATGTTGGATTACAGGCACGTTTAATGTCCCAAGCACTTCGAAAGTTGTCTGGAATAATTAGTAAATCCAATACTGTTGCCATTTTTATTAATCAGTTAAGAGAAAAGGTAGGAGTTATGTTTGGGAATCCAGAGGTTACTCCTGGAGGTAGGGCTCTTAAATTTTACTCTTCTATCCGGTTGGATGTTCGTAGAGTTGAGACATTAAAACAGGGCTCTGACATGGTAGGAAATCGTACAAGAGTTAAAGTAGTAAAGAATAAAGTTGCCCCTCCCTTTAAACAAGCTGAATTTGACATTATATATGGGGAAGGTATATCTAAAGAAGGGTCTATATTGGATTTAGCAGCTTCTAAAAACATTATAAATAAGAGCGGTGCCTGGTATTCTTATGGTGACATCCGCCTAGGACAAGGAAGGGAGAATGCTAAACAGTTTTTAAGAGAGAATAAGGATTTACGAGATGAAATCGAGTTGAAAGTCCTAAAGGAATTTGGTTTGGAACGTCAAATTCCTCATAATAATGAAGATGAATAAAAAATCCCTTAGGGGATTTTTTTACATCAAATATTTGTAAATGGTCGGTTATTCTGCTATAATAAAGTAAGTCTAATTTACAATGTATTTTTTTGTAAATTGTATTTAAGTATGGAGGTGAATGAGTTGATAGAAGAAACCATTCAAACTGCTAACGGTGAACGTGGTAAAGTGGTATTTGCTGATGAGGTAGTAGCTACTATAGCAGGCCTAGCAGCTCTTGAGGTAGAAGGTGTCGCCTCTATGAGCGCTGGAATCGTTGAAAAGTTCGGCAAAAAGAGTCCTACTAGAGGTGTGAAAGTAGAAGTTGGTGAAAAAGAAGCTGCCATTGATCTATATATGATTGTTAATTACGGTGTTCAGATACCAGAAGTAGCATGGAATGTTCAGGAAAACGTAAAGAAATCCGTAGAAACCATGACAGGTTTGTCAGTTGTTGAAGTAAACATTTACATACAAGGAATTGAATTTCATAAGGATTCTAAAGAGAAAGAGTCAAGTGATATGGACTAATAAGCCTATAGACCCTCTGATTAATGTCAGAGGGTTATTGCATGTATGAATTTTACAAAAAAACTATATAAAGGAAGGTTTTGCTTATGAAGACAAATGTTTTGAATAAGCTATTACAAACCATATATACAATCATTATTCTACTATTATCCCTAGCAGTTTTAGCCATGTGTGTAGCTGTAGGAATTAATGTAATAAATATTAGTCAAATAAACCTTGCTCTACAAAACATTCAATTGAATTGGCAGCTGTTGTTAATTACTTCATTGATCTCTGTACTTTTTATAATTATCAGTCTTAAATTACTCTTTGCACGTCCTAAGCCCAAGGTATTAAGGAGTACTTTATTGCGCCATACAGATTTAGGGGCTATACGTGTATCAGTGGAAACACTAGAGATTATGACCCAAAAAGTAGTACGTAGCTTTAATGAAGTTAAAGATGTAAGGGTAAATATTATAACTGAAGAGGATGGAGTAAAGATACAGCTTAAATTATTAATGATGCCAGATGTTGTTTTGCCAGATGTATCGGCTTCTATCCAGGAAAAGGTTAAAGAATACATTCAAAGTTATTCTGGTATCCTAGTAAAAGAGGTTTTCATATATATAGACAATCTTGTAACACCTCAGCAACGTTCAAAAGTTCAGTGAGGAGGTGTCCAAGTGTTTAGGGAAGTGTTAAATGAATTATTGGCAAATCATAGAGGTAGGTTTTTTGGTGTACTGCTGGGTTTTGTGGTAGGAGCTATTATATTAATAATAGGATTTTGGAAAACAGTATTCTTAGCCTTATGTGCACTTGTAGGATATTGGATAGGAGGAATATCCGATAAAAAAGAAAGGTTTATATCCTTTTTGGACAGAATATTACATAATAGTTAAAACCATCAATAGATTTGAGTATATTATTAAAATACACTGATAGATTACACTAGGATATGTCATTCGGAGGAAATAGATGGCTAGAAAATTTGCGAGAGAAGCATTAATGAAGCTACTTTATGAAAAAGAAATAGCTGGTGAGCACCATGAGGAGTCTTTATTAGCTCTTATAGACGAGTTTAAGTTGAATGATAATGATAAAAAGTATATAAAAGAGATTTTGTTTTCTATGGATAAAGAACAGTCAAAGATAGATGCCTATATTGAGAAGTATGCCAAGGGATGGACAGTGGATAGAATGTCCAAAGTTGATCTTGCTATACTACGACTGGCTATGTATGAGATATTGTACAAAGAAGAGATTCCTTATAGTGTGTCAATTAATGAAGCTGTAGAGCTGGCCAAAAAGTACAGCAATGAAAAATCCAGTTCATTTATTAATGGAATATTGGGAAATTTCGTAAGAATGGAATCCCTTAAAGGTGATAAGGAGCTGGATCTATAATGAAAGTAGTGTTGGGGTTTGATACTAGTTGTTACACTACTTCTATGGCAACAGTAGATTTAGAGGCCAACGTGATTTCCAATGGTCAGATTTTGCTAAAAGTTGATGAAGGTCAGCGGGGGCTAAGCCAATCAAAAGCCTTATTTCAGCACCTGCATAATTTGCCCGATATCACCGATTTAATTGCAAATGCTACTAAAGATTTAGATATTGTGGCCATATGTAGCAGTGCCAAACCCAGGCCTGTTGAGGATTCATACATGCCAGTTTTTATGGTATCCAATCTAGTTGGGAAAGCCATGGCAAATTTATTAAAGGTACCCTTTTATGAAACAACCCATCAAGTAGGCCATGTAATGGCAGGCCTATCCTCAGTGGAAGGTTTAGCTGAAGATAAGTTTGTGGCTATTCATCTTTCTGGAGGAACCTCGG
>JAAYKZ010000001.1 GCA_012522165.1 Clostridiales bacterium | reverse complement strand
TCCATAACCCTTCCATTTCAGACTTTTTTTTCTATTATAGCATTTCTATCCTTTTGGTGGAAGTTATTGATATATTTCCTGTATCAAACATTAATTCTAATCACGCTATATTTGTCTATTCTATATAAATAGTATATAATATAAAAACCAATAAAAGAATCACTTAAGATGATTTTTATGGAGGGATGCATATTGGATTATTCAAAACAAATTGAAAAAGCTAAAGAACATCTAGGTAAACTTTTAGGACAGCAGTTTGAGAGAATTGAAAATATGAAAGCCACCAAGGATTTTATCAATTACGATGAATTGGATACAATAGTTATAGGTATTGTTGGTGGCGATGGAATAGGTCCATACATAACAGCCGAGGCACAAAGAATCTTAGAATTTCTATTAAAAGATGATGTTCAAAAGGGCAGAATTAAATTTAAGGTGATTGAGGGCCTAACTATCGAAAACAGAGCAAAACATAATAAGGCCATACCTGATGATATACTAGAGGAGCTAAGAAAATGCCATGTAATCCTTAAAGGTCCTACCACAACTCCTCGTGCAGGCGATCCATGGCCCAATATTGAAAGTGCTAATGTAGCTATGCGAAAAGAACTGGATCTATTCGCAAATGTAAGGCCTGTAAAGGTTCCCGAAGAAGGAATCGACTGGGTTTTCTTCAGAGAAAATACCGAAGGTGCCTATGCTCTAGGTAGTGATGGCATAGTAGTCAATGATGATTTATATCTTGATTTTACTGTAACCACTTATCAAGGTTCCTATAGGATAATAAAAGCTGCATTCGACTATGCTAGCAAGTCTGGCGCAAATAAAGTTACTGTAGTTACAAAAGCAAATGTAGTAAAGACGACAGACGGAAAGTTTTTGGAGATTGCTAAAGAAGTAGCTAAAGAATATCCCCATGTAGAGTGGGATGATTGGTATATTGATATAATGACAGCAAAACTCATCGATCCTAAGCGCAGAACTCAATTTAGGGTTATGGTTCTACCCAACCTATACGGAGATATTCTTACAGATGAAGCAGCCGAATTCCAGGGTGGAGTAGGTACCGCCGGAAGTGCTAATATTGGAACACGCTACGCTATGTTTGAAGCTATACATGGCTCTGCGCCCAGAATGGTAGAGGAAGGTCGGGCAAAATATGCAGACCCTAGCAGTATAATTCGTACTGCTGGAATGCTACTAGAACATATTGGGTACAATGAAGAAGCCAAAAAACTATCAATGGCTCTTGATATATGCGGTCAGTACGAAAAGAAACTTGTCATAACTGGTAGGGATACTGGTGCTACAAGTGAAGAATTCGCAAACTATATAATGGAAACCCTAAAAAGAGAAGATCTAGAAGATAGATGGAAATCATATTTATAAATTATATTGCACTGTCGAACAAAAGACAGTGCTTTTTTTATTCATATTTTTTCTATACATCAACAATACTAAAACATTACATTAGCTGCCATTAGGAAAAAAGTTAAATATCATAATTAGACAGTAACACAATACAAAAGAATTTAATAGTATGTAGTAAACATATTTTGTTTCTTATCTGATTTATTGGAATTTTACACTATAAAATAGAAAGGAAGGGTTCTATATGAGTGATCAAAAGGCTAATGAAGTCACTACTCCTAGAACGCAACAAGTTGAACCAAGGAATGAATGTATTAGAGTAAATAAAGTCTACGATTGGGTTTACTTTGAAACAACTCAAGTTCAGGAAATTGAAATACCTGAAGATTCTTTGGAAGTAATTGAAGAAGCACTAGACGAGGGCAATCAACTTATTGTAACAGGAACCATTAATCTGCCTGAAGACGTAGATGCAAATATTGTAAGTGTTGTTAGGAAAACTGTAATAATCAATGATAACCCTGTTGAAGTAGGTTGCACACAAGTACTCAAAACAGTAACTTTAAATATTAGTGTTTTCAATGCAACAACTGGCTCCCCAGATCCTATAACTACATTTACAGATAGCTTCCAAATTCTTGAAAGAGTCGGACTATGTTTCCCTGAACCCTTTACAACAGACAACATTACTTTAAATATAATAAGTGCTGAAGCTATTGCATTGAGTGATGTTCCTGTAAATGGCAACTTTATCTTTGACGTAGGAATTTGCCAGGAGATACAAGTAGAAACAGAGGTTAAGCTAGAAGTGCTGGCAAGATTTTGCCAACCACGTGGTAATACCATCGACTGCAGTCCATACCAATGGTCTTGCACCACACCAACTTTCCCTGAACAATGCCCTGACTTATTCCCAGGAATGTAGAACGGAATGTCATCATCAGACGTGGGTAGGAAGTATTAAAGCTTCCTACCCATTTAATAGATATAATATAGATTTTTAGTACATATCATATACCGTATAAAAAATCCATAGTTAGGAGGAAGTAAATATGATGGATATAAATTGGCTTAACTATTTCATATTAATAATGGCTGTATTCAGCGTAAATTATCTAATTGTAAATGAAGGAGCCATTATTATTTCGAAAAAGCCATATTTAACTAAATGGGGCCTGTGTTTTATAGTTTCTATGTTGCTCATTCTCTTACACAAGTATTCCCCTTATTCATTCATATTTTTGCTAGCTCTTTCAATAACAGGGGCCATTGAAATTATAACACATGTTATTGAACTAATTAAAAATAAAGAAAAGCGCAATTTTGAAGTTGAATTTAAACAATTACCTGATTTAATAGATTATATGCTTCAATATAACCAAAATCAAGTCCAACAGAAAATAGTAGAAAGCAAACCAGATTCAGCATCAGCTAGTAAAAACACTAAAACTGAAACATCCAAAAAAAGTCATGACACAATATTACGTACCAAAAGTGATTCAAAAGAACCAAGAGTAATAAATAGCAAGCGATTATATGGTCTAGAAGAATTTATAAAAGAAAGTGAAGGCCATAATATTATCCTAAGCTCTAATCTCCGTTCCAATCTTCAACCATCAAAACCTACAGAAAAAAATAAAACGTAGATGAATCCTTCTCAGAGAATTCTATTTCGCTATAAATCAAATTTTGCTTTTTCACATATATTTTGGAATATATATTTTTTAAAAACTGTATAGATTTTATTTTTTATACATGTTGGAACATAATAAACAAAAAAAGCCTATCTAGCGAATTTCTAGATAGGCTTTTATGTATGGCTCCCCAGGCTGGATTCGAACCAGCAACCCCTCGGTTAACAGCCGAGTGCTCCACCGTTGAGCTACTGAGGATTATATTGAAATCCGGCAGCGACCTACTCTCCCAGGGGGTCACCCCCCAAGTACCATCGGCGCTGAAGGGCTTAACTTCTGTGTTCGGTATGAGAACAGGTGTTTCCCCTTCGCTATTGCCACCGGAAATTGTTAT
>JAAYKZ010000413.1 GCA_012522165.1 Clostridiales bacterium | reverse complement strand
GCATTATACGTGTTATAAGCCGCATTTATCATTTTTGCTTCAACCTCATCAAAGTTTTTCCTAAGCTGTTGACTTAAATCATCATACAAAATTATAGTACCGCTATTTCCTCCACGAGCTTTTTCTGCTTCACCTAATATATAATTCTTTTGTTTTCCATCTTCATCAACAATTCGCCATTTTACCAATACATCTTTATGAAAGTAGTATCGCTGTCCAGAATTGGTAGGAATAGCATGAGAAGAATCATAATCTGAAGCCTGTCTTACAAAAATAGAATTTATCGTTCCATTATCCATATAATAATAGTCAGTTATTTCTATATAATCATAAAAATATTCAATGCTGACAATTTTATTAACTATTCCATTAACTGGATTGCGATATATCTCATATTTAATTATATTTTGCGTTTCTTTATTAATAAGCTGCTTTATCTCAATATCATAGTTATAAATCTGCCCATCTTTATCACTATTAGGATCAACCTCTTCTAAAGTATAAAAGAGAGTATTATCCCACTTATATCCTTTGTTTCTTGTTCCGGGATAATAATTATTCTCATATATATTTATGTATTCTAATCCTGTATTATCATCTTCTTCCGGGCTCTCTACTAAATCCTCTTCATTTTCTGTTTTTACCTTGCATATGGCAAACTCCCTATCATCTTTGATATTCTTTGCTGTTATGTTAGCCTCAGCTCCAGCCAACAAAGCCCTTGCAATACCGTTTTCACTAACTATAATCTCATCTGGATTATCACTTGACCAAATAATGTCACTCTTTTCTATGCCATCCACTATTAAGAATTCCCATAAATCCGTATTTTCATCTAGATTGATAACTATTTCACTCTGTTTAAACTTTATTCTATCTAATTTCTCCTCTTGATTATGTTCTTTATTATCATCCTGATCATTATGACCATTATCTTTATTATCCTCTGGATCCAGAGACTCCGTCCTTGCAGAGTCAGAGTCAGATGAAATATTAAAACCTGGAATAAGTCCTTCTCTTATAAAATAATATCCAACGCCTACAAAGGCAATTAGTAAAATGACAGATACTACAATAATAAGAGGCAGTCTTTTTTGGTTTTGCACTTGCCTCTAGTTCAGTTTGCTTTTCTGGTTTGGCTTCTGGTTTGACTGTAGTTGCAATCTTAATCTTTTCTTTTTCAAATTTTGCTCCACAAAACCCGCAAAACTTTGCGCTATCAGGTATTTGCCTCCCACATTGGCCGCAAAACATAGCTCTCCCCCTTATCTCTCAAAATATTCATCTAACCCATTAGCAATACCTTCAACAATTTTATCCTGAAATTCTGGATCAGACATTAATCTATCTTCCTCTGGATTAGTCATAAATCCCATTTCTATAATAGTTACTGGCACTTTGCTCCAGTTTATACCGCTCATAGTATCTGTCTCCCATACCCCCCTGGATTTTGCGCCCGTTGCGTTAACCATATTATCCAGAATAATCTCCGATAAAGCTCTGCATTCCTCATAAAGATGACCAATATAAGGATTATTGGGCGTAGGACTTATGGTTAGCATACCCTTTACATTTCTATCATTATTCCCGTTGGCGTGAATGCGGATAAATGCATCCGCCATTGCGTCATTGGCAATAGCTGCCCTTTCACTATTACTCATATCTACATCATGAGTAGTACGAATCATTATCACTTCATAACCTCTGCTTATGAGCTCTTGCTCTAGCTTTAGGGATACTTCTAGATTCAATTCATACTCTTTCACCTTAGTAACTACACCAGAGGTTCCTGCCGACACCTTTGGCTTTGTTTCGCTTGCATTGGGTCCTATGGGCTCATGTTCAAGATTTGCTTTTCTTTGATGTCCTGCATCTATGACAATTATCTTTTTTGTTGTTATAGTTTCATCTGTATTGACAGGCTCATTGGCTTCTTCATGATGATCTTGATTTGCAAAAGAATCCTCTGTCTTCTGATCTTTATTTTTGTTTAAAGGAGATGATTCTTCCTCCCCACCAATCTCAATGTCATTAGACGAATCTAAATCAGGTGTCTGATCATCCAGCAAATCATTGTTTATGTCCTGATTATTGGATAAACTATTATTTTCAATATTAGTTATACTGTGACATGCTGCAAAAACTAATAAGCAGAATATAAATAGCAGTACTGTACAACTTCTTTAGATCATATCCACAGATCCTATCTTAAGATAGGTAAAACCTCGACCCTCTTATTTCAACACACAATTACCTTTATTTTACTATCTTTACATAGAATTTGCAAATGAATCCTAAATATGGATAGCGTCAATTTACTTTAGGAAAAGGAAGAATAGATAACACCCTGGAATATTTTAACTGGTAGTCATAGTTCTTACTCTTTAGATGATTCTTTTATAACATAATTCTAATTTACGCTACCAGTAT
>JAAYKZ010000412.1 GCA_012522165.1 Clostridiales bacterium | reverse complement strand
GTAGATGATCTGGGGATAGAAAAAAGGGATCTACTATTACTCCATGCTCTGAACGCTTTACCTTATCAACTTGATCAGCCTGTTCTTCTATAGACATATTTTTATGGATGATTCCTATACCGCCTTCACGAGCAATAGCGATTGCCAGCCTAGCCTCGGTAACAGTATCCATGGCAGCACTCATCAAAGGTATGTTTAACTTGATGGTTTTGGTTAAGTTTGTTGTAAGATCAACTTCTTTTGGTAGCACTTCTGATCTTCCTGGTATAAGCAAAACATCATCGAAGGTTAATCCTTCTTTAACAAATTTATTGTTTATTTTAAACACTCTCCCTTCATTATAAAGCAATTAAGGTTATATGTACTTTCAATTGGTTAAATAAAAGTTCAATATGTTTAAAAGTCAGTTTATCAAAACCAACTAGCATTGTCAATAAAGCATTTTCCGTTTTTCTGGTTTATTTTCCAATCTTCTTTTCTCTGGCATAATAGAATAAATATTGCTGCGCGTATCCTGCCAATAAACCAAATTTATTCTCTGCAAACTTTCTAATATCCTTAAAAACCTTCATTTCATCATAATATAAGGTTTCCATAATGCGCTTAATCCACACGTCAACAGGAAAAGCCTGTCTTTTTCCCAAGGAGAATAAAAGTATGCAATCAGCTACCTTAGGACCTACCCCAGGACATTTTAGAAGATGTTCTTTGGCCTTTGCATAGTCAATATTCCTTAAGTCATTCAAGTTAATCTGTCCTTCTTTAACTAGCTGGGCTGTCCTCTGTATATAGGATGCTCGATAGCCACAGCCACATTCCCTTAATTCTTCTTCAGTAGCACTAGCTAGGGCTTCTACACTGGGAAACATATAGTATTCTTGATCTTGCCAAATAATTTTTTGTCCAAACTTATAGGACAACCTTTCTATTATAGATTTTATTCTCTTTATCCCATTGTTGGCTGATATAATAAAAGAGATTAAGGTTTCCCAGGGATCTTGATTTAATATCCGAATACCCCAGCCATACTTTACAGCTTTTTTCATCACCGGATCCTTAGATAATATATCTATAATTTCCCCATAATTGGTTTGTAAATCAAAATAGTTATACCAAAAGCTATCAAAATCTTTTAAAGTTGCATTTTCTATATAAAGTGTAGCTCCATCCCAAATTATTCGAACTACTTTATCTGCAACCACTCCTACATAACCTTTGCCATCCCAATTCCAGCGAAAAGCTTGTCCACATTCAAATATATGCTCTGGATGAAAATTAGTTAAACCTTCAACTTCTAAAACATTGGAATTATACTTTACTTGCATACTTCTTAGCTCCTGATGATAATCTTTCATGAATAGCTTTAGCTGCTTTTTTGCCTGCTCCCATGGCCAATATAACTGTTGCAGCGCCTGTTACAGCATCACCTCCAGCGTATACCCTATCTTTACTGGTAGCGCCTGTTTCTTGGTCTACTATTATACCTCCCCAACTGTGGGTTTTAAGACCATTAGTACTGGATATAATTAAGGGATTAGGACTAGTTCCTATAGCCATTATTACTATGTCTACTTCCATGATAAACTCTGTATCGGGTATAGCTATAGGCCTTCTCCTGCCTGAAGAATCCGGTTCTCCCAGTTCCATTCTTACACACTTTAGTCCTCTTACCCATCCGTCCTCCCCTATTATCTCCACAGGGTTGGTGAGAACATCAAATATAATACCCTCTTCTTTAGCATGATGAATTTCCTCAAGTCTTGCGGGCATCTCCTTTTCTGACCTTCGGTATACAATATGCACTTCCTCTGCCCCTAAGCGTAATGCGCTTCTAGCAGCATCCATAGCCACATTTCCCCCGCCTATAACTGCAACCCTTTTCCCTTTCTTTATAGGGGTATGGCTGTTGGGAAAATCATAGGCTTTCATTAGGTTAATTCTGGTCAAGTACTCATTGGCGGAATATACACCGTTTAAATTTTCTCCAGGTATATTCATAAATTTAGGAAGGCCTGCACCGCTTCCAATAAATACGGCTTCATAACCCTTCTCTAGTAGTTCATCTATAGTGATAGTCTTTCCAATAATTATATTGGTATAAATCTTTACTCCTAATTTTTTTAACCCCTCTATCTCCTGTTTAACCAGTTTTTTTGGTAATCTAAATTCAGGAATTCCGTATATTAATACACCACCTGGTTCATGGAAGGCTTCAAATATATGAACTTCATATCCCAATTTGGCTAGATCAGCTGCTGCAGCTAAACCTGCTGGTCCACTACCTACTATGGCTATTTTCATGCCATTTTTCTCTATATCCATGGACTCTGAGCTTTGCTTGTCCATAGTATAATCAGCAACAAACCTTTCTAATCGGCCTATAGCAACAGGCTCACCTTTTATCCCAAGAATACATCGAGCTTCACATTGTTCTTCTTGTGGACACACACGTCCACATATTGCCGGTAAGTTGTTGGTTTCCTTTATAACCTCCGCAGCTTTTTCTATATTGCCCTCTGCCACATGGGCAATAAATTTGGGTATATATACATTTACAGGACAGCCAGCTACACATCGGGGTTTTTTACATTGTATGCAGCGCTGTGCCTCCTGGATATCCTCCTCCAAGGTATAGCCAAGAGAAACTTCTTCGAAATTATGC
>JAAYKZ010000411.1 GCA_012522165.1 Clostridiales bacterium | reverse complement strand
TTTAATCCACCCTCTAACAAGGCTTTAATATGCTTGTATTCAACCTCGTGTTCCTCAAAGGATAGATCATCTATAAATATAATGAACTTAAATTTTCTATCCTCTATATGTTCTAGAATCTTATGGTAATCACCTAAATGGATTTTGGGCAGTTCAATCATTCTAAGGCCTCTATGGGAAAATTCATGGATTAGGGCTTTTACCATTGAGGATTTCCCTGTACCCTTGTCTCCATAGAGCAGGACATTGTTTGCTGAATAACCAGAAACAAATTTTTCAGTATTGTCCAATAGAATTTGTTTTTGAACATCGTAGCCTAGTAGCTGATTCAAAGTAATAGGATCGGTTTCCTTTATACACTCTAAAGAGGTACCGTTCCAATAGAAGCCATTATATATACTAAAAATACCAGAACCCTTCTGATTATAATACTTAATTAAAGATTTGATATTCCAGTCCTCAAGCCCTCTGCCGTAACATACCTCTTCCCAGGTCATATCCCCATCATTTTCAAATATATTTAATAATTTTTGCCCTTCTATCTTATCTTCTAATAGGAAGATAAGTTCATCCCAAGGTATATTAGCTATTTGGCTAATACAATCAAGATCATGATTTGCCCCTTCAAGCATTGCTTTAGGTAAAGCACCTTTCTGATTCTCAGCCCAAATAGTAAATATATTCTCTGAGTATAAAACCCTATCCAGTAGCCACTCTTTCCAAGAATAATAGCTAGAATCTATTGAATAACAGGAATTAATAAAAGCATTTAGAAAGCTATAATATGCTTCTACTAGATCAGATGGTGTGATGTTTTTGTCAAGGATACCTGATAAAAGCCCCATAAAATGTTGCCATGCTGGTAGCTCTTGTAATTCTCTATAGATTATCAGGCTTCTTGTAGCCATAAGCACTTTTTGTAGTGTATCTTCTATGTTTTTTTTATCAATTCTTTTACTATCCTTCCTATCAGTCATAAGTTCTTCTATTCCCCCATTATTCTTTTATATATTTTATTAACCTCACCATATACCTGTTCCAAATCTATTGTTAATAGTTCCCTATTGTCCATTAACTTTTTTCCATTTACCCAGACACTATGCACATCCGAAGAATGACCGCTATATACCAGATGATTTATCCAGTCGGTGTGAGGATAATAGTGTGGTGCATGGACATCTAGCAATATAATATCAGCTTTATTACAAGGGGACAAGCTGCCTATCTCTTTCTGAAGCCCTAATGCCTTTGCACCATTTACGGTTGCCATCCTAAGGGCTAAAGTAGCAGGAATAAGAGTGGGTTCTTCCTCTACACCCTTGGATATAAGCGCCGCCAGAGCCATTTCTTTCATTATACTTAAGTTGTTATTGCTGGCAGCTCCATCAGTACCCAAAGATACGGTGATTCCTGTTTTTATCATATCGCTAATAGGAGCAATACCACTGCCCAGCTTTAGATTGCTAGCAGGACAATGGGCAACCTTTACATCCTTTTCCTTCAATATATCCAAATCCTCCTGGGATAAATGTACACAGTGGGCAGCCAAAACATGCCCATCCAGCAGGCCAAGGTCATATAAATGCCTAACAGGACTTTTTCCATACTTTTCTATGCAATTATCTACTTCCTGCCTAGTCTCCGATAGATGAATATGGATCCCCACATCTAATTCCTTAGCCAATTCCATAGCTTCTAAGAGGTATGAAGGCTCACAAGTATATACGGCGTGAGGACCTACCATTACTTGAATTCTTCCATCTCCTCGGCCTTGCCAATTCTCCCACAGCCTTCTATTTTCTTCTAATCTTCTTTGGGAGTTTTCATCAGGGCCTTGTAACCCCCTAGCCAAAACCCCTCTTACCCCAGAGTGCTCCACCGCCAGAGCTGTCTCTTCCATAAACATGTACATATCTGCAAAGGTGGTAACCCCTCCCCTGAGCATCTCAGCTATAGCTAGCAGGGATAACCAGTAAATGTCCTCTTCTATAAGCTTGTCCTCCATAGGCCATATCTTTTGAGACAGCCATTGCATCAGGGGCAAGTCATTGGCATAGCCTCTAAAAAGGGTCATGGCGACATGGGTGTGGGTGTTTATAAATCCTGGCATTGCTAGTTTTCCCTTGCCATCTTCGATTTTGTCATAGCTGTTATCCATATTTAGCTCAGATTGATTCCCAATAAAGGCTATCTTACTATCTTCTATTAAGATACATCCATTTTTATATAAAGTATTATTTTCATCCATGGTTAATATATCTATATTTTTTATTAAAGTTATCATATTTCTCATCCCTCTTTAATATAATCTTATAGAAAAGCTCCTCTGTTTAAGTGATGAGTTTTTATAATTTTTTAATAATTAATTATCATTATTTTCTGCAAATTCCCTTTATATATTTGCAGAAATATGCTATAAT
>JAAYKZ010000410.1 GCA_012522165.1 Clostridiales bacterium | reverse complement strand
GAGATGCTCCTGTCCAAAAACATTAAAGTATCTTATTTGGCAGAAAAAGTTGGAATTCCCAATACATCCTACTTTTGTTCGCTGTTTAAGGATAAATTTGGAATCAGTCCCGGTAAATTCAAGAAAATTAAAAACAGGGGGCATAATCATGTATAAGCTATTGATTGTAGAAGATGAAATATGGGAGCGAGAGGGGCTGGTAGATTTTATTGATTGGCGTCAACTTAATATCCAGATTGTAGGTACTGCATCCAATGGAATTCAGGGGCTAAAAATGGCAAAGCTACATCAGCCTGATATCATTATTACAGATATTAGAATGCCTATTTTGGATGGCCTAGAACTCTCCAAGAGGGTGAAGTTTTTTTTACCTCAATGCAAAATAATAATTATTACCGGTTATGATGATTTTGAATACGCTAGAGATGCAATTCATGCTGGTGTGTACAATTATTTGCTAAAGCCTGTGCAGAAAAAAGAGCTTTTAAATACAATAAATAGAGTAATAAAAGATATATTACAAGAAAAGAAGCATGTTGAACAAATACATATTTTAAAACAACAAGTTACAGAAAGAATGTATGCTGAAAGAGAACGGTTTTTGCTCAATCTTATTAGAAATGATTTAGATTATAGCCAAAGCCGGGATAGGGTACAAGATTTGAGGATTACTTTCTTTGAACAGGATGCAGTAGCCATAATTATCCGATTTGATCCTTTTTACTTTTGTCATAATAGGGAATATAAGGAAAAACAGCTTTGCTATAGAGAGACATACAGGAAGGTCCAGGCAAGGATAGGAAATGAAGGAATAGTAGCTATGGATGACTCTGAAAACCATGATATTGTTTTGTGCATTCCCATAAGAGGCAGGGAGAGAGATTATATAAATAGCATTGTCTTTAGTATTATAGCCAATTGCAAACTAAAACCAGCTGGTTATGCGGTAGGAGTGGGATCTATTTGCAAGGGACTAAGTAAATATAAAGAATCCTACTTGCAGGCAAAGTTTGCATTGGATAATATTTTCTTTAATGAAGAAGCATCTATTCTCTTTTTTGAAGATATAGCATATAGAGAGGAAATGGATGAAGAGGATATAAGTCAGTTTTTCACAGTTGCTTTTTCTTATTCAAAAAGAATATTAGATGGGGTTATTTCATCCAATAAAGAAGATGTTATTGCAATAGTGGAGGAATTATTTGAATACATTTACAGCTGTCCAGTGGATAAGAATCTAGTGTGTACTTATTTTACTAGTTTAATAAAAGAAATAGCAATTCTCATGCCCAGCATAAGTGAATATTTAAATCCTGTCAACAACATAGGGGAAGAGGCCCTGCTACTAAACAGTTTTATCAAACTAAATGGTCTAAAAAAATGGATTTTAAATTTGTTAACTTATGCAAATAATCATTTTACTCAAATGAGAATAAATAAGGAAAAGGACATTGTTGAAAAAGTTATAGATATAATGATTCATGAATATCACCGTAATATAGGTATAGATATTATTGCACACAGATTAGGCCTTTCACCAAATTACTTAAGCTCTTTATTTAAACAGCATACAGGTAAACGTTTTACGGAAGCTCTTACAGAGCTAAGGATGAAAAAAGCAAAAGAATTTCTGGTCTCAGGGAATGAAAGCATTATGGATATAGCCAAGTCTGTTGGATTTACTAGTGCTTCATATTTTTGTACAGTATTTAAGAAAATCTATGAAACTACTCCAACGGAATATCGTGTAAAATATTCTCATTGCAAAGAAAAACAGGGTGAAAAAAATGTATAAGAAACTCTTTAAAGCTTATAAAAGAATATATTGTTTTTTTCGTGATATGAGATTGGAATGGAAACTTACATGTGCCTATTTTATAATTATAGCGCTACCAATAGTGGGGACTGGATTGTTTATAAACTACACCACAACGCAATCCTTTATTAATCAGTCCCAATTACTAATGAAGCAAAGCCTTATACAAAAAAGGGAGATAATTAATTATAAAATTGACAGTATTGAAAGGACTTCCATTTATATTACTCAAAACCCCCAAATCATTAGATATCTTGATATCCCTTTTGAAAATAATTATAGAAGTTATGAAAATTATTATTTTACTTTTTGCCCCCTATTTGAAAGCTATATTATGCAAAACCAATATATCTATAATACCATCTTATATGTAGAAAATACTACTTTTCCTGATGCTTGGAATGGTATATATCATATGGACAGGATTAAAGAGAATGAAAGATTTAGGATGCTTTTAGAGGAAGATAAAAAAATGGAAATGTGGTATCCTATACATGATTCCCAGGATTCCAAAGAAAAGGTCTTTTCTTTTGCACGAAAGCTCATATCTTTTAGTGAAATGAAAGTAATAGGGATATTGGAGATTGAAATT
>JAAYKZ010000409.1 GCA_012522165.1 Clostridiales bacterium | reverse complement strand
TCCCAGATGAGCGTCTAGACAAGTTAATGAATATGTATAACAGTGAAAAGGTTATTCCCACTACTATTGAATTTGTAGATATTGCTGGTCTGGTCCGTGGTGCTAGCCGGGGTGAAGGGCTAGGTAATAAATTTTTATCCCATATTCGGGAAGTGGATGCCATAGTTCATGTGGTTCGCTGTTTTGAGGATCCAAATATAACCCATGTAGATGGTAAAATTAACCCTATTAGGGATATCGAGACAATAAATTTAGAGCTAATTTTTGCTGATTTAGAAAGTATAGAGAAAAGAATATTAAAAAACAAAAAGATGGTTAAAACGGGAGAAAAGCGTTATCAACAGGAATTAGCTCTACTAGAAAAACTAAAATCTAGCTTAGAAGATAACATTCCTGCTAGAAATATAGATTTGGATAAAGAAGAAAAAGAAATTTTGAAAAATCTATTTTTATTAACTAACAAGCCGGTAATATATGCTGCCAATATCTCAGAAGATGATATTGGCAAAGACCCAGTGGACATCCCTATGGTAAAGGAGTTAATGGATTTTGCTTCAAAAGAAGGATCAGAAGTACTAGTTATATGCTCCAAATTAGAAGAGGAAATAGCCCAACTAGACCCTGATGAGAAGGAAATGTTTTTAGAAGAATTAGGGCTTGAAGAATCAGGAATGGACCGACTAATAAAGTGCTGTTATCGCCTTCTTGGGCTCATTAGTTTTTTAACTGCTGGTCCCAATGAGGTAAGGGCATGGACAGTAAAAGAGGGAACAAAAGCACCTCAAGCAGCTGGGAAAATTCACTCAGATTTTGAAAAAGGATTCATTCGGGCTGAAACTGTGGCTTTTGATGATCTAGTCAAGGCTGGATCATACACCGCAGCCAAAGAAAAAGGTTTAGTACGCTCTGAGGGCAAGGATTATGTAGTAAAAGACGGGGATGTAATTCTCTTCCGTTTTAATGTATAATGGGACAACCCCAAATATTAAGCAGGTACCTTTAAATTGGCACCTGCTTTTTTTAACTTCTACTAAATCAACTTCTCCATTCTTTCTACTAAATTGGCAAAAGTCTCTAAAGCTTTATTTACTGGCTCCGGTTTTGTCATATCTACACCAGCCTTTTTAAGAAGTTCTATGGGATAATCTGATCCGCCACTTGATAAAAAGTCTAGATATCGGTCTACAGCAGGCTGGCCTTGGTCTAAAATCTGCTCTACCAAAGCTGCTGCAGCGGAGAAACCAGTAGCATATTTATATACATAAAATGATGAATAAAAATGGGGGATTCTTGCCCATTCTAAGGCTATTTCTTTATCTACCACTATCTCAGGTCCATAATATTTTACATTTAAGTTATAATAAACCTCTGATAGACTATCTACTGTCAATGGCTCTCCTCTTTCAGCCATACCATGTACTATTTTTTCAAATTCTGCAAACATAGTTTGACGGTACACTGTGCCTCTAAATTGCTCTAAGTAGTGATTGAGAACATAGGCTTTTTGCTGATCATCCTCAAGGGTTTCTAGAAGATGCTTGGTCAGCAAAATCTCATTTAGTGTAGAAGCCACTTCAGCTACAAAGATCTTATAACCAGCTAGTATATAAGGTTGATGTTTATTGGATAAGTAGCTATGAATAGCGTGGCCCATCTCATGTGCCAAAGTAAATACGTTACTGATATTTTCCTGATAATTGAGTAATACATAAGGGTGTGTATCATAGCATCCCCAAGAATAAGCACCGCTGGTTTTGCCCTGATTCTCTAATACGTCAATCCATCCTCCGTTGAATCCTTCATGCAATATGCTAAGGTACCTCTCACCCAAAGGTTCAAGTCCTTTAGCTACCATATTTTTTGCTTCACTGTAGGGAATTTGCATCTCCACATCCTTTATAATAGGAACATATAGATCATACATATGCAGCTCATCCAGCTTTAAAGCCTTCTTGCGGAGGGATACATATCTATGCAGTGCTTCTAGATTCTCCTCTACAGCCTTAATCAGGTTATCATACACTGATATAGGTACATTATCCCCATGAAGGGCCATTTCTAGGGTTGAAGGATAATTGCGTATTTTACAAAAAAATATATCCTTCTTTATAGAATAACTAAGAGTAGTTGCAATGGTGTTTTTTTGTTTGCCGTAGGTTTCATAAAGAGCTTTAAAGGCTTGTTTTCTTACATTTCTATCCTTGCTCTCTAAAAACTGTATATATCTGCCATGGGTTAGCTCTACTTCTTGACCTTCTTCATTGGTAATAAAGGGAAAACGCATATCTGCGTCATTAACCATGGTATAAATTTCTTCAGGAGCACTTGCCACTTCTCCCGCCATAGCTAAAATTTTCTCTTCCTTTTCCGATAGGATATGTTTCTTTTTTCTCATTAAGTCTTCTAAAAAGTGCTTGTATATTTTCAACCCTTCTAGGCTTTCTATGTATTCATTAAGCATTTCTTCAGGTATTTGTAGTATTTCAGGTACCAAAAAGGATATAGCCCTATCGTATTCCACTACCAGTCCATGTGCCCTTTCTAATAAAGCTTGGCTCTCGGTATTGGTATTGTCCTGATCTTTTTTCATTCGTGCGAAAACAAAAAGCTTTTCTACCTTTTCCATCAAGCCTGCATATGTATTAAGCCCTTGCAATAGATTATCCGCTGATTCTCCCAATTTCCCCCTATATTTCTCCAAAAGGGGAAGGTTTTCTTTCACCCATTTGTAATCCTCTTCCCATTTTACTGTAGAAGGATACATATCCTCCAGTCTCCATATAAATTCCTTAGGAATTTCATCTCTTTCTGGAAGTTTCCCCACATTTGATTTGTCCATTTTTCTAGCGGAATAAAACCGCTATGCCTCCCTTCAATTTTAATTCTTGTAAGGTCTATTGCTCAATAAATCCTTTGGAATAGAACCATGATTAATCTGCATATATATGAATAAACTTCACTAGTATTAATATTTATAATCTATTATATTATACATTAGGAGTGTATAC
>JAAYKZ010000408.1 GCA_012522165.1 Clostridiales bacterium | reverse complement strand
GATAGCTGCTATATCGGCAGCACTATTTACAAAAAGCTATTTTATCAAAATGCTAATATGTCTTCCAGTGATAAATCTTTGTTTACAGATGTCATCAACAAGATAGTATGGCTCTATTGCCTTAAACCTGAAACAATAAATATACCGGCCTATAAAGATGAAGTGCGGGAATATCCTGAGTTTGAAGTTATAGAAGTCCTTCTACATAAAGATTACAGGCTTGATAGAATAGCTGAAATTATTATGAGGACTATCCCCTACCCTATGTTGCTGATTTTTAAGCTGGAAGACAAAAGACGCTTATATGTGGCTCACCAGAGGATTAGCCAAAGTGACAGTACTAAAAATACCATTGAGGAACTCATCGCTACTGACTGGCTGGAAAGTGATAGTGAATTACTCGCTAAACTTGATATAAAGCAAATGAGATTTACAAATATCTATACACTTTACAGTGATATTGTTGATGTTATCAGTATTTATAACCTATCGGTTATTATGCCTACAGATGATACTATAACAGGTGCTGAGGCAAGAGAACTTTCTGCAAAGATAGAAGACATAGAACAAAAAATTGCGAGTCTGCGGTCTAAACTAAAAAGAGAAAGCCAGTTTAATCGTAAGATGGAACTAAATATAGAAATAAAGAAATTAGAACAGAGAAAAAATGAATTGCTTGGAGGAGATAAAAATTGAAAGAGACAACTCTTACGGGCAAAACCCCTGACATAGCGGAAGAAAACATTAATAAACTAAAACAGATTTTCCCAGAAGTTGTAACAGATGGCAAGATTGACTTTGACAAATTGAGACAAGTTTTAGGTGAATATGTGGAAGATAGTGATGAACGCTACAACTTTACTTGGAACGGTAAAGGACGGGCCTTGCGTCTATCCCAAACACCTTCAATGGGAACATTGAGACCATGTAAAGAGGAAAGTAAAGATTGGGATACAACTCATAACCTTTACATAGAAGGGGATAACCTGGAAGTATTAAAGCTTTTACAAAAAAGCTACTATGGCAAGATTAAAATGATATACATAGACCCACCATATAATACAGGAAAAGACTTTGTTTATAAGGATGATTTCCATGATAGTCTTGAAAACTACAAGAGGATTACAGGACAAGTGGATGGCAATGGCAAGGCAATAAGTACAAATACAGAAACTAGCGGTCGTTATCATACTGATTGGCTTAATATGATGTATCCAAGATTAAGGCTAGCAAGGAACTTGCTTACAGACGATGGTGTCATATTTATTAGCATTGATGATAATGAGTTATTTAACCTAAAAAAATTATGTGATGAGATTTTTGGGGAAGATAATTTTATAGGCAATATTATTCCAGTTACAAATCCAAGGGGTACTCAGTCAAGCAAAGATATGGCGACACAACATGAATATGTTTTGGTATACAAAAAGACTGTAAAAGCAGTGCTAGGCGGGTTTGAGTTAACTGCAGAACAGAAAAAAGAATATAATAAGGAAGATAAAAATGGTTTATACAGGGAAATCGGATTAAGAAAAAGGGGAGCAGATGCTAGAAGAATTGATAGCCCCAATTTGTATTATCCTATATATTACAATATAGATACTGAAGAATTAACATTAGAAAAGGAAGAAAACTTAATAGAAATTTTACCAAAACTTAGTAATGGGGAAGATGGAAGGTGGAGATGGGGAAAAGAGAAGTTTAATAAAGAAAAAAACAAGTTAATTGTAAGGAAAGTAAATAGGGCGACAGGAAAAGTATATGATGTTTTTGAAAAGGATTATCTGACAGAAGATAAGTCCAGAAAAGTTATTTCTATATGGGATTATAAAGACATAAATAATGAGGTAGCTACAAAAATGATAAGGACTATGTTTAACGGTGAAAAAATATTTGAGTATACAAAATCCGTTGCATTTATAGAGAGACTAATAAGGATAGGTGTTTCAAAAAGTGACATTATCCTTGACTTTTTCTCAGGCTCTGCTACTACCGCACATGCTGTAATGCAACTCAACGCCGAAGACGGTGGCAACCGCAAATTTATTATGGTTCAGCTTCCTGAGCCTACTGATGAAAAATCTGAAGCCTATAAAGCAG
>JAAYKZ010000407.1 GCA_012522165.1 Clostridiales bacterium | reverse complement strand
CTTTGTAGTAGTATAATTTATCATTGGTCCTACTGCAGCGTTACCCTTTGTCTTTATGTAGCTATCCATCATGTAGGATATTGTGTTTATATCCATAAGCTCATTCTCGCTTACTTCTCTTATAAGCACATTATTTAGCTTTAAGGTTTTATTCTCTCTAACTATTATTTTTTCAATTGTATTCAATTTCTTCGCCCTCCATATTTTCTTCTGTATATTCTTCTGCAGCCTTCATATGGTTGTCTTCTTTTTCTGCACCATCCGTAATAGCTTCCTTAGGCTCAATGCTTCCAACTTGACTAACATATAATCTATAGTAGTATCCCTTCTTCTTAAGGAGGGTTTCATGATCTCCCTGTTCCACTATCTTTCCATTATCCATAACGTATATAATGTCACAGTTTCTTATAGTTGAAAGCCTATGGGCAATAACTAGCATAGTTTTCTTTCTTCCCTTTATAAAGAGGGTGTCGTATATTTTTGCTTCACTTATAAAATCTAAGTTACTTGTAGCTTCGTCCAGTATTAAAAAGTCTGATTTTTTTATAAAGGCTCTAGCTAAAGCTAATCTCTGCTTCTCACCACCAGATAATCCCCCGCCTGCTTCTTCTAAGAAGGTATCATACTTTGCTGGAAGCTTTTCTATAAAGGAATTACACCCGGCGTTTTCACAAGCAATCTTTATGTCTTGATAGCTAGCATTCTCACTACCTAAAGTTACATTTTCTCGTATGCTTCCAGAGAACAATTCTACATTTTGAGGCACATAGGCTATATTCTTTCTTAACGAGTAAATATCAAGCTCCTCTATATCATAGCCTCCAATGTTTATCTTTCCTTCCTCTGGTACATAATACTTCAGTAACAGCTTTGATATTGTGGTCTTTCCGCTACCCGATTCCCCAACCAAGGCAACTTTCTTTCCCTTTGGAATTTTAATTGTTACATCCTTTAAAACTGGGGATCTGCTACCGTATCTAAAGGTTATATTATTTAATTCAATATCTCCCTCTATACCATCAATCTTTATGCCCCTATCTTGTTCCTGTTCTTTATCCACCTCAAATATTTCAGAAATTCTTTTAAGAGAGATACTTGCTTCCTGTATTTCTAGTTGCAAACTTATAAGCCTTCCGATTGGTTCCATAAAGTAACCAGATAGAGATGTGAAGGCCATTAAGCTTCCCAAAGTTATATCTCCATCTATAACCATTCTTGCTCCTAAGTACATTAGCACCAGGTTACCTATGTTGGAAACTACCGAAGCCACGGAACCTTGTACATTAGACAAGACTCCCTCCTTAAAAGCAATCTTTAAATTCCTTATATATTCACCTTCAAGCTTGTCCATAATTTTCTCTTCTGCTGCCTGTACCTTTATTGTTTCTACACCTTTTAAGCTTTCAATAATGGTACTGTTTAATCTAGATCCTGCTTCCATTTGCTCTATATTAATTTTCTTGTAAGGCCCCTTAAATATATAAACTAAAGCGGCGCTTATAGCTGTTAGTATTAATACCACCATAAATAGTGACTTATTCATTATTGAAAGTATTACTGCAGAAACCACTGCTAGTATAATATCTATAATTAATGAAAGAGAAACTGAGGTTAGGATGTTTTTAATAGTAAAAGCATCACTAAATCTTGTAAGAATATCTCCAAGTTTTCTTGAAGCAAAAAACTTCATTGGCAGTCTATATACATGCTTAAAGTACCCTAACAGCAATGGAATATCTATTTTTTGGGACAAATAAAGCAGCATATGCTGCCTAATAGCTGAAATTAATATTTGGGTTAATCCTAATATTAAAAATCCTATACTAAATATAGTCAATTGATTTTTTAAGCTATAAGGCAATATTTCATCCATTAATATCTTGTTAAAGAAGGATGAGGCTATTCCTAATACAGTTAGTATTATTGATGCTATAATACTGTATATAAACAGTGACTTATGAGGAGTTAGTAAGCTTATAAACTTTGATAACATGCTGCCACTGTTATTTTTCTCTACTACAAATTCATTGTTTGGTATAAGCAATAAGAGTATGCCATCAAATCTCTTAAAGAACTCATCTATTTCTTCTTTCATAACTCCCTTTGCTGGGTCTAATATTGTTACCTTTTCTTTTTTAACCTTATGTATAACAACAAAATGGCTTAAGCCTTCTTTGGTTATAACGTGAGCTATAGCTGGTAAAGTATATTTACTTTTAAAACCTTCTTTGTCCACTCTGATAGCCCTTGTGTCAAAACCTAGTCCTCTTGCTCCATCTTCTAATCCCTTTAAGGTTGTACCTTTTATGTCCGTACCTAATACATCTCTCAACTTTGTTATTGTAATTTCTTTTTTATAGTACATACAT
>JAAYKZ010000406.1 GCA_012522165.1 Clostridiales bacterium | reverse complement strand
TTTCCTTTGTAAGGGTAATCTATTTTTTCGTCATCATAAACTATAATATGTTTATCATATTTATTGCCTGGTAAATTTAAGGATAAATTAGATGCTACTCTTTCTGCACCCCCACCAGCTAATTGCGGAACGAGTATTGCTATTTTTTTCATTTAGAACTTCTCCTTAATTCCTTGTGGGTTCTTCTTGCAAATAAGTTATAAAGTCTCCGACTACTTTTTCAGGTGTATATTGCCTTGCGCGTTTCAGACAGTTTTTTTTCATTTTATTAATATTATCAGGTGTTTTCGCAATATTAATTAATAAATCCTCAAGTCGAGTTCTTTTTTCAAAATCATAGATAAATCCTGTTAACCCATGTTCAATAATTTCATTTGCAGAATCCCAACGCGATGCCAATACTGGTAAGCCTGCAGCATACGCATCGATTATCGTACCGGGTATTCCCTCAGTTTTATGATATGTAGGAAACAACAATGCAAAGTAATTCTTTAATACTTTAACGCTATCCTTATAATTAACCTTTCCTTTATATGAGATATAATTAGGAAAGGCTTTTTTTAATTCTTCGAATCTAGCTCGATAATTGTCATCTACTTGACCATATATATCTAATGTGTAGACTATTCTGCCTAAATTATTATTAATATTTTTAACTGCGTTTATCGCATCTTCGATCCCTTTTTCCTTCGTAACTCTAGAAAAAGTGCATAGTTTATATGGCTCATCAGTTGCATATATTAATTCATCATCTTGTAGAATATCTAGACGTTTAAAGTTAGGAAGGTATTTAATGTTTTCTAATCCTAATTTTTGCAGCGCCTTGACCATAGAATGTGTTTCGACATAAATTCCGTCAAATTTTTTTAGTCTTTCTTTTAACTTATCATTCTTTGCTAGCAAGTTCGGTAGCCATCCACCTATAACTACATAATGCAATTTTCTATTAAATATTTTATTTAATGCTAAGAATAGAGGCACGAAAACTCTAACGCCATTCTGTGCTGGTAAAATAACTATATTCTCACATTTTTTTATAAGTAGATAACACTTTATTAATAATTTTACTGGACTGTGCTTCCATCCATATGTATCAACTGTTATTACTGCTTTTTCCCCAAGCATATTTTTAAGCTCTTCTGTTAAAATTTTTGTTTTAATGGTTTGGCCATTTAAAAGATTTTTATTTTCCCCAAAATGGCCACATATACCTACTTTACACATAACATACCCCTATAATTTGTTAATAGTATCGATCATTGTTTTTAATCTCTACCGTATAAATCCCTTGTATATACCTTATCCACTGCATCCTTTATATTATCATCTATCCTATTCGCAACAATAACATCGCTAATTTTCTTAAACTCATCTATGTCTCTAATAACTTTATAGTTTAAAAAGTTATTTTCTTTCAACATGGGCTCGTAAATGATTATTTGAATCCCTTTGTCTTTGAGCCTTTCCATAACTCCTTGTATAGCTGAGTATCTAAAATTATCAGAACCCTTTTTCATTGTTAGTCTGTATATACCAACAACTTTTGGATTTCTTTTAAGGATCATATCAGCTATGTGGTTTTTTCTTGTTTCATTAGCATCTACTACAGCTTTTATTATGTTATTTGGTATTCCTCTGTAGTTTGCCAATAATTGCTTTGTATCTTTTGGTAAACAGTATCCTCCATAACCAAAAGATGGATTGTTATAGTGATTGCCTATTCTTGGGTCAAGACATACTCCCTCTATTATTTGCTTAGTATTTAAACCTTTCAATTCGGCAAAAGTATCTAGTTCGTTAAAAAAAGCGACTCTCATTGCAAGATATGTATTTGCAAACAACTTAATAGCTTCGGCTTCTGTAGAATCAGTTAGTAAAACAGGAACTTCTTTTTTTACTGCCCCTTCTAGTAAAAGATCCGCAAATTTTTTTGCTCTTTCAGACTGTTCTCCTATTATGATTCTAGAAGGATATAAATTGTCATGTAAGGCTTGTCCTTCTCGCAAAAATTCAGGTGAAAAAATTATATTGTTAGTATTGTATTTTTCTTTTAGCTGCTTTGTATATCCGATGGGAATCGTAGATTTTATTACAATTACTGCATTGTGGTTTATTGGAAGCAAAGTGCTAATAACATTTTCAATGGATCTAGTATTAAAATAGTTCTTTTCCGAATCATAATCGGTAGGAGTTGCAATGATAACATACTCCGCATCTTTATATGCTTCATAAGTATCTCTCGTAGCTATAAGGTTTAATTCTTTATTTGCTAAGAAGTCTTCTATTTCTTTATCTACTATTGGCGCCTTTTTGTTGTTTATTAAATCTACCTTCTCTTTAATTATATCAAGAACTTTTACTTCGTTTTTTTGTGAAAGTA
>JAAYKZ010000405.1 GCA_012522165.1 Clostridiales bacterium | reverse complement strand
CTATACCTGGAATCAATATAATCTAAAGCTCTCTTTACATGGAAACTATAGCCTTGCTTGAAAGATCTACCATAATTAATATCCTTTTCGATAATATTAAAAAGTGAAATCAGATTATTTATCAAACATCTAGGCTTATAGGGTATTCCCAAAGGATGGTTTTTACAACATGTATGGGGTCCCAATATAACCAAGCCTTTGTACATATTTTTAGGATCAATATAAAAAGCTGTAAAGCATATGTTATGTGAACAAGCCACTATTACCCTATTCTCAGCCCCATCCCCTTTAAATTCGTTTATTGCTCTTTCATAAATATTATTATCATCTAACATTTCCATAAATTTTCCCGTATATCCAGATGAGCTTATGACACTACCATCAGCTTTAAAAGCAATGACAGGTAGGTTTGTTATTATATAAAATCTCTCCATTATTTCTTCAAGTCTTTTAAACATTTTAGCATCCCTCTTAATCTCCAAAAATATAGTTATAAAAAAACAAATATAGTAATACAAGCACAACACACTCTCTGCTATATTACTTGATAGTGATAATCATTCTCAATTATATCATTGGATAAATTATTACGCAAATATTATTAATATTGAAGCAAGAGGAGCTTATGAAAAAAAGATATTTGATCTTACTATTAATTTTATTGTCCATAGTATCAGTCTTTATAGGAGTTAAAGATGTAAGTTTACGTGATATTTTAAGTTTTAAAGATGAAGGACTGCAGGTAATGCTACTTAGCAGGATTCCACGGCTAATAAGCATTATAGTTGCAGGCATGGGCATGAGCATATCAGGGCTTATTATGCAGTCTATTAGCCGAAATAAATTTGTATCTCCTAGTACCGCAGCAACCATGGATTCAGCAAAATTAGGGGTATTAATATCCTTACTCTTATTTGCCAGCTCAAAACCCCTTCATAAAATGCTGGTATCCTTTATATTTGCCATAGCCGGAACTCTATTATTTATGCAAATATTAAAAAGGATAAAATTCCAAAATGCTATTTTCATCCCCTTAGTGGGTATTATGCTTGGTAATATAATCGATTCCGTAACCACCTTTTTTGCTTACAAGCTTAATATGATCCAGAGCATTTCATCCTGGTTGCAAGGAGATTTCTCTATGATCATTAAGGGTAGATATGAGCTTTTATATATTAGTATCCCCCTTTTAGTAGTAGCCTTCCTATATGCAAATAAGTTTACTATAGCAGGTATGGGTCAAGATTTCGCAGCTAATCTGGGACTTAACTACAATAGGGTAGTCAATGTAGGAGTTAGTATCGTGGCCTTAATATCTTCATTGGTAATAATTACTGTAGGCAGAATCCCCTTTCTAGGTCTTATAGTCCCTAATATTGTCACTATATTCCAAGGGGATAATATGAGAAAAAATATATTCCATACTGCTCTATTTGGAGCTATCTTCCTCCTGTTCTGTGATATTCTTGGGCGAATAATTATATACCCCTACGAGATCCCTATAAGTCTCACAGTTGGAGTAATAGGTAGTGTTATCTTTCTTGTCTTGTTAGTTAGGGGGAATCGATGATGGTTAGAAAAAAATCTTTATGGCTTTTAGGAGCCTTATCTATAGTACTTATCTTAATTTTTGTTTTCTGGGGGCTTAGTAGCAGCAATTGGGAATACTTTCTATCCCTGAGACTTCCAAAGGTTATAGCATTGGTTATTACAGGAGTAGCTATAGCTTTTTCTACTCTGCTATTTCAGACTTTAACTAATAATCGAATATTGACACCTAGTTTGTTGGGACTAGATTCCCTATATATGCTAGTCCAAACCCTTGTAGTATTTATCCTTGGCTCAACTAGTCTTATTCTAATAAATAATAAAATAAACTTCTTCATATCCGTTGGTTTAATGCTAATATTCTCTAGTCTACTTTTTAAAGCCCTATTTAAAAAGGACACAAGCAATATTATGTTCTTTTTATTATTTGGACTAATTCTTGGAACTTTTTTTCAAAGCCTAACTACCTTTATGCAGATGATGATGGATCCTAATGAGTTCTTGCATATACAGGATAGGATGTTTGCGAGTTTTAACCACGTTAATACTGAAATTCTGCTTATCGCTTTTATAGTAATCTCAGCCCTTGTGCTTTTTTCTATAAAATACTTTAAACTATGGGATATTTTGTCTCTTGGAAGGGATCATTCCATAAATCTAGGGGTTGATTATCATAAAACCATAAGAAATATGGTGGCTATTGTAGCTATATTGGTATCAGTATCCACTGCCCTAGTTGGGCCTATAACCTTTTTAGGATTGCTAGTTGTCAATCTGGCCAGAGAGTTTTTAAAAACTTATGAACACAAATATTTGTTTATTGGCTCATCCTTAATAAGCATTGTAGCCCTTTTGGGCGGCCAGCTCTTAATTGAAAGGGTATTTAATTTTAGTACACCCATTAGCGTGGTCATAAACCTTATTGGTGGAGTTTACTTTCTATATCTATTGTTAAAGGAGAATGTGGCATGATAGAAATTCGTAATGTAGTAAAACAATATGGGGACAAAAGGGTGTTGAATGATGTTTCCACCATAATTGATAAAGGAAAGATTACTTCCTTTATAGGACCCAATGGTGCAGGTAAAAGTACCCTATTATCCATAGTAAGTCGCCTGATACCCAAAAACAGCGGAGAAGTAATCATTGACGGCAAAACCTTGGAAAACTGGCCAAATAATCAATTAGCCAAGAAACTTTCTATCCTTAAGCAGTCAAATCACTTAAGTATTAAACTCAAGATTAGAGAGTTGGTAAGCTTTGGCCGTTTCCCCTATAGCAATGGCTACTTAACAAAGGAAGATGAAATCTATATAGACCAAGCTTTGGACTATATGCAGCTGAAAGATATACAAGATATGTATCTAGATCAATTAAGTGGCGGTCAAAGGCAAAGGGCTTTTATTGCCATGGTCTTAGCCCAAAATACTGACTATATTTTACTGGATGAGCCCCTTAATAACTTGGACATAAAGCACTCTGTTGAGATCATGAAAATGCTTAGAAACCTGGTAGATGACCTAGGTAAAACTATAGCTATTGTTATCCATGATATTAACTTTGCATCCTGTTATTCTGACCACATTGTAGCTTTAAAGGATGGCAAAATTGTAGATGAAGGAGATATTGATAGGATAATTCGCAAAGATTTGCTGGGAGAAATATATGATATGGAATTTAGCATTGCTGACGTCAACAATATGAAGCTTTGTGTGTATTATTAGCATTATTCAAAGAGAGGTGTATAAAATGAAGATAACATTAAAATTAGTTATATCCTTATCACTAATTATTTCCATACTTAGTTTTGCTGCCTGTACTTCTAATCCAGAAGCAACAAATGAAAAAACTGCATCACAAGATGATAACTCCCTTATCATAAAGCACCAGCTAGGTGAAACCACTATAGAAAAAAAGCCTGAGAGGGTTGTAGTCTTTGATTACGGAGTATTAGATACAATAGATTACATTGGAGAAGATGTTGTTGGTTTGCCAAAGCAATCCCTCCCTCCTTTCCTAGACAAATATAATGATGACAAATATACCGATGTAGGTTCTCTCAAAGAGCCCAATTTTGAAACCATTTATGAGCTAAACCCAGACCTAATTATTATCTCCAGTAGGCAAGCTGACCTATATGAGGAATTCGTAAAGATTGCTCCTACGCTGTACTTAGAGTTTACAGGTGAAGATTTCTTGAACTCCTTTAAAAATAACTTGACCATCTTAGGTAAGATATTTGGCAAAGAAGAACTATTAGCCCAAGAAATTGAGAGTATTGAAAAAGAAATCCATGCTCTTCATGAACAGGCTTCATCCAGCTCAGCTACAGCATTATTTGTTATGGCAAATGACGGCAGCTTAAGTGTCTATGGAGCCGATTCCAGATTTGG
>JAAYKZ010000404.1 GCA_012522165.1 Clostridiales bacterium | reverse complement strand
GAGTGAGCGGCGCAAACCCGGAGATGGCCGATGTCGCGAGCGCAGCGAGCGGCAGCGGACAGCTCCGGGTGGAACCCGGCGCACGATGGCCAAAAGAGCGAGCGTAGCGAGCGATTTTGGCCATCGTTTGGCATTGCCGACGTCGATGAGCCTTAGCGCGACCGCGCTTGGCGAATCGATGTGGCCGCGTCTGCTTCATGACATAGCTTGCTTGTCCGACATCATGTTTTAACTGTTCGTGGCCCGAAGCGGCAATGCTGTGATATACGCCGTGCCAGACTCTTTTTCAATTTTACCATTACGCCAGCTAAACCACGGGTGGTTAGCTGGTATACAATAAGTTTTATCCTACAACACTTATTTGTTCCCTAATCCAATCTTTATCTTTTTTTGCCTCCTCAACTGAGAGGAAACCACATTTCTCCAACTCATCGATGGCATAATCATATAAATTTAATAAACTCTGACCTTCCAAACCGAGAACGCCTCTATAAATGTGATATTGCCCCGTCGGTAACTTTTCTGCAATAGCATTTGTTACTAATAAAAGAACTAGATTACGAGGAGTTACCTTATCTTCCTGTAAGGAGTAAACAACTTTATCTGTATCCTTCAAATATTCGTATATTCTAGGCTTTACAATATCTAATGCAGCAGTACTTAATTCTTTTGACATTTTTCTTAACTCTGCAATGCACAATTGAATTTCTTTTTTCTTAGAAAAAGTTCCCCATTCAATATCCATACTTTCAGATGTGAGTTTAAGTAAAAATGATAAAAATAATATTGTTATGATTAGAAGAATTGGTATTGCAAAGGCTAAACCATCTGCAAGAAATAATACTGATAATATAACATATGAGATTTCAATAAAATATACACTAATATGAGTCCCAATGCTATCCTTTGGCTCTTTACTAGCCATGTAATTAAATGGTCCTGTAGCCAAAGCATATCCGTATAAAAGATATGGAAAAACACTCACTCCAACTATGTTAGCTCTTCCAATTACAAATAAAAAAACTAGAAACACCCAAAATAATTCTATTAAATTGTTTAAAATGATACTGATAGCCCCTATAATTATTACAGGAATCTTCCTTTGTTTGTCGGTAAAGAAATCTATTGCTAATCCAAAAATAAAATTGAAAGGCATAATAACAATAGAATATAACGTTGGAATAAATAAAGAAAACAAAAATGTAAATAAAACATATTTCCATTCTCCGGTAAATATCAGCCAAACAGCACCAACAATTCCACCAAAATAATTCAGAAAAAATAACAGTGGCGTTGTTATCTTGATTAAACCAGCAATTAATGACAACATATTCCCCCCTCTCAGATGCCCACGCCCATGGATGGGCCGGCCAGGTCTGGCATGGCGTATATCGTTTCGGGTTCCCGATGTTGCCGGGCCTTAGAGGCACCGACTGAACCCTAATGTTTGCCCTTGATAAAGGCGGTGCCGTCCAGACCTGGCTTAGGCCCGGCAATATGGGTCGAAGTGACCGAAGGGAACGGAGCCGGGAACCCTGTTGTTAAACGCCGTAACCCTCTAATCGATATGGAGGACATTAGTTTCTTTTTCAGAATTTTCAGTTGGTGATGATATTTGTTTTTTCACATCCTTAACTCGTTCCTTCATTTTTTTCATGTCTTCAGATATTTCTGTTATCTCTTCAATTTGGGCTTTTAAACTTAAATGACTCTGTCTTACTGATTCCATAAGCCCTGATATTTGAATATCGCTAGTTGAAAAATATTTATCCATTGGTTCTCTAGCTTCAAATTCGCATTTTATTTGGTATCGATATAAAAAATATTTCCAAAAGGGTATATTGCTAGCACAGTTCTTTTTATAATCATCTTGAATATCTCTTTGCTCATTCTCCCCGACTAAATTCCATAGTAAATTGTATACAAATAATGCAGTATCTTCTGGTAAATATACGCCATTCCTTTCTAATAATTGAGCTTCATGATTGAATTGGTGAAATTTAAGCGAACCCACAATTTTAAGTAGTCTCAAAAATTCGTTCTGTAACCAGTCTTGTCTTTTTAAAATAAAAAGTATGATAAAAATTATTGCCAGAAAAAAGATAACATCGATCCAACTCATTTTACCAACTCTCCCTTTAATAAAAGGACATTCATTTTAAACAGTCTTTTATAGCAGCATGATTCTGCTATTAGTCAAAAATATTAGTTATGGCGTTTAACGTGCGCCGGGTTTGCGAAGTCCCTGAGTCATAGAAAATGCTTGCATTTTCTTGACGAAGGGATTTAGCGAACGCAGTGAGCGGCGCAAACCCGGAGATGGCCGATGTCGCGAGCGGAGCGAGCGGCAGCGGACAGCTCCGGGTGGAACCCGGCGCACGATGGCCAAAAGAGCGAGCGTAGCGAGCGATT
>JAAYKZ010000042.1 GCA_012522165.1 Clostridiales bacterium | reverse complement strand
TACCTGGCTATGTAGCCAGTGCTATTCTAAGAGCAGCTGGGGATACTAAGACCCCCATGATAGGATCTGTTATAGTCAATACTATTAATATAATAGGTGACTATGTCCTTATATTCGGTAAATGGGGCTTCCCCAAATTAGGAGTAGCAGGTGCTGCAATAGCTACTGCGTTGGGACAGATTGTAGGTTTTCTTTATGTTATCCTTTGCCTGTTTAAGGAAACTGGACTCATTCAACTAAAGGCTAGAGACCTTGGTAAGACCAATAAAAAGGATTTTAATCAAATATTAAGGCTTAGTGCTCCAGCCTTTATCAATGAGCTTATGATAAACGGCGGAAGATTGATTTATTCCTTTATGGTTATAGGCCTTGGAACAGTGGAATTTGCTGCTAACCAGATTGCTGTAACCGCTGAATCCTTATCCTATATGCCTACTATAGGTTTTTCGGTGGCAGCAACTTCTTTGATGGGGCAAAGTCTTGGAGCTAATGATAAAGAGCAGGCTCTGGAATATACAAAAACTGCAGCCTTTTTGGGTGCGGCTTTTATGGGATTGGTAGCTATACTGTTTTTAGCCTTTCCAGTACCAATAGTTAAGTTTTTCAACCATGAAGCAGATATAATCAGTGTAGCAGCACTATGTATCCGTATTGCTGCCCTGGAACAGATACCCATGGCCTTATCCATGGTGCTGTCTGGAGCTTTAAAGGGAGCAGGGGATACCAAAGGAAGCATGTATATATCCTTGGCCAGCAACTGGCTTTACAGACTCCCAGCAGCGTTTCTCACTATTTATGTATTCAAATGGTCTGTGGCTGCCCTTTGGTATATGACTGCCATCCAGTATGTAATAGAAGCGGTTCTATTTGCCATTAGATTTAAAAGAGGGAAATGGGCAAGGATAGCTATTCAGTAAGCAGTAAATCCTTGTTGAATCAGAACTAGTTGGCAATTGGAGTGACCTTCCTTGGATAGCCAAGATGCTAATAAAAACCTTGTCCGTTTTGCTAAGGGAAAGTTTTGTTAAAATACATGGGGATGTTTATAAATAATAAGAGAATTACGTTTTATTTGAGTAATTTTAGGATAACAATATTATATATTTGAGCATAAAAAATAAATTATGAAGCTATTAGATATAGTTAAGCAATATAGGAGGATAACCATTGAGAAAAGCATTTCTTTATGAAACTCATATGCATACTAGAGAAGGCAGCGCTTGCGCCAGTGCTACAGGCCAGGAGATGGTTAGGGCACATATTAAAGCAGGCTATACGGGGATGATTGTTACTGATCATTTCTTTAATGGGAATACGGCTGTACCCGCTGACCTTCCCTGGGATGTTAGAGTTGAACTATTTTGTAAGGGATATGAACACGCTTTAGAAGAAGCCAAAGGGACAGGTTTTCATGTATTCTTTGGTTGGGAATATTCCTATCATGGCACTGATTTTTTGACCTATGGGCTGGATAAGGATTTTTTACTAGCTCATCCGGATATACTGGAATGGACTCCAGAGGAGTATTTTGATATTGTACATGAGCATGGTGGATTTATTGTGCATGCCCATCCCTTTAGAGAGGCATTCTATATTGAAAAAATAAGGCTTTTCCCTGACTATGTAGATGCAGTTGAAGTAATAAATTCTAGTCACTTAGATCCCAAATTTAATGAAAGAGCTCTAAAGTATGCCCAGAAGCATTCCCTGCTTCAGACTGCTGGTTCAGATTTGCATCATTGGGAGGACATCAATGGCGCTGGGATAGAGTTTGAGTTTGAAATTACATCTATTAAAGATTTTATAGAAGCCCTAAAAGGGAAGGATTATACTCTAGTTAATGGCTTTAGCTCCCATGAATAATTTGTTGGCAACATATGTAATTTATGATACAATTA
>JAAYKZ010000403.1 GCA_012522165.1 Clostridiales bacterium | reverse complement strand
GAATTGTATTACGGAAGAGTTGAAAGATAGAATAATGGGGGGAAGGATTGACAAGATTCATCAACCAGAAAAAGATGAAATTCACATGGTGATTAGGGCCAACAATCATAATTTGAAGCTGTTAATCTCTGCAAGTTCTAATTATCCTAGGATACACTTAACCAAACTACAAAAGAGCAATCCCCTTACTCCGCCTGTTTTCTGTATGGTGCTAAGGAAACATTTATTAGGTGGCCGCATAATTAACATTGTACAACCTAATTTTGAAAGAATTTTAATCTTATACATTGAAAGTAGAGATGAACTAGGTGATTTGTCTACCAAGCGTTTAGTTGTAGAGATTATGGGTAGACATAGCAATATTATTTTGGTAGATAACAACGATGTGATTATAGATAGTGTAAAGAGAATAACTGAAGAAATAAGTAGGGTACGGCAGGTTCTACCTGGAAAACCTTATGTATTTCCTCCTTCACAAAATAAACAAAATCCTCTTATGCAAGAACATGCAAGTCTTGAAAATATTTTAAATTCTAGTGAGGACGCAAAAAAAGCAGCCAGGACAATTCAAAACAATTTCACTGGTATTTCTCGGGTTACTGCTCTAGAAATTGCTCATCGTGGTGAAACAGATAGCCTACCTATGGCTTTTTTAGAATTTTTTGAAAAGGTCAAACTTAAGGATTTTGAGCCTGTACTGCTAAAAGATGAGACTGGACGGCCTAAAGATATTTTTCCTTTTCCATATTTTCAGTATGATTTAAATCTCCAGGAGTCATTTGAATCGGTATCAATGGCTTTGGAGTTGTTTTTCGACACTCGTGACAGAATGGACAGGATTCGTCAACGTACCTCTCATCTTTTTAAAGTGCTCAACATCAACTTGGAGCGTGCCCAAAAAAAACTGGGTATTCTAATGGAGGAATATGGAAATGCACAAAAAGCAGATAAATATAGGCTGTTTGGAGAGCTAATTACCGCCAATATATATCAAATTTCTAAAGGCATGGAAAAGGTTGAATTGGTAAACTATTATGATCCCAATGGAAGTTTGATTGAGATACCATTGGATAAAAACAAAACCCCTAATCAAAACGCTCAGGCTTATTTTAAAAAGTATAATAAAGCAAAAAATGCACTAACAATGATTGAAAAGCAAATAAAGGAAACAAAAGAAGAAATCCAATATTTGGATACCCAATTAGACAACTTAAACAAATGTACAGAAGAATCGGAAGTAGATGAAATCCGACAAGAATTGGCTCGGGAAGGATATATAAGACTGCGCAGTGAAAGAACTAGTTCTAAAAAGTTAGCACCGTCCAAGCCCTATCATTTTCTATCCTCTAATGAATTTCATATATATGTAGGTAAAAATAATACACAGAATGATAGACTAACCCTAAAAACCGCGGAACCTGATGACTTATGGTTACATACCAAAGACATTCCTGGCTCCCACGTAATCGTCAAAACACAGGGAAAAGAGCTTCCAGAGCAAACTCTACTAGAAGCCGGCATCTTAGCAGCCTATTTTAGCAAGGCCAAAAATTCCACTAAGGTGCCAGTAGATTATTGTCCCCGTAAAAATGTTCGCAAGCCCAGCGGTGCTAAACCTGGTATGGTTATCTATGAAAATTATCGTACCATGTATGTTACACCTGATGAGAGTATAATAAATAGCTTAAAGAAAATGAATTGACATAGCCAACTATCAATAGCCATTGCAATAGTTATTGAACTAGTACAACGATTATTCTCTTTAATTATTTATATAGTCATGACTTCTTGGCGAATAAGTAGTCTTTTCGTTGCCGGTATAATATAAATTAGCCTCAATGGTAACAATCCTCTGATTTTTGTTATGCTTAATTTTTATATTTTCTGGTCGTCCATCGTCCTGACGGCGTACTAAATAGTTTTTTACTATTTCTTTGGCATTTTCTTGGCTAATATGGTCATAGGCTGCAAAATATTCGTCTTCGTGCAAAGTTAATGTAATATCATACAATCCGTCTCTAAGTATTCTTTGATCCAAAATATTATCCAGCATTGATATTTCCCACTCCTTTTGAAAAATTCAATCTGTTGTACTAGCATGATAGTAGTCGTTAACTATTTATAATGGCTATTAATAAATGTCTTGGCTGATTTGAATTTAGAAAACTTAGCTTTTAATTTTCTCCAAATCAGTACTGAGGCTAATGTTCTTAGCTATTATGTTTATATTCTATATAATGATACTTATTGAGCTAGCGTAAGAATTTAGTTTAGATTTCTCATAGATAGTTTGCTCCTAATCCTATAATTCATACACCTATAATTTTTTGCTACCTGGTTTTATAATAGGTATGTTTTGTTTACACAAAGGACAAGAGTCAGCATCATAGGACTCTATATTCAAGGTTAAAAGGGAATGAAACTTAACTCCAAAATCTATTTTGCCATTGCTTCTATCCACCAGGCTCCCTACTCCAACTATATCTCCTTCTAATCTACTAACTAGTTCTATTACTTCTCTTACAGAGCCTCCAGTAGTTACTACATCTTCTACCACCAACACCCTTGATCCTTTGGGAATGGAAAAACCACGGCGCAGCTGCATAACACCATCTTCCCTCTCGCTAAAAATGCTTTTTGCATCAAGGCATCGTGCCATTTCATAGGCTAGAATAATTCCTCCAATAGCAGGTCCAATAACTATGTCTACCTCATTATCTTTAAAGTACAATGCTAGCTCTTTTGTTAGTTGCTGGGCATATTGGGGATACTGAAAAACTTTTGCACACTGAATATATTTACTGCTATGTCTCCCAGAAGTTAATAGAAAATGACCTTCTGTCAAAGCTCCGCTATCTTTGAAAATTTTCATAGTTTGTTCCTTGTTCATTATATTTAACCTCCTGTTTTATCCTCCATTATATTTACCATTTTATAAGTTATGTGTTTCAATTTATGTTTTAACAGCTTAGTTAAGGTTACTTTTTATTATACATTTTCGTTACTAGTTAACACTATCTTTTCTTTATGCTTTTCTAGGATTTAGCTACTACACAATAAGCCCGCCAATAAGTTCATGGATATCAAATATCTTATTATTAACCATGTAGTTTTTAAGCTCATTTAATATCTCAATCATGGAGTTAGGTGATACAAGATTAGCTGTACCTACAGATACTGCTGTAGCACCTGCCAATAGAAACTCTACTACTTCTTGCCCTGTCATTATGCCTCCCATTCCTATAATAGGAATGTCAACTACTTTAGAAACTTGCCATACCATCCTAAGGGCTATAGGCTTGATGGCAGGTCCCGACAATCCTCCTGTTATATTGCCTAAAACAGGTCTTCTAGTTTTAACGTCTATGGCCATTCCTAGAAAGGTATTTACTAAAGATATAGCATCTGCGCCTCCTTGTTGAGCCGCCAAAGCGATTTCGGTTATGTCAGTAACATTTGGTGTTAATTTAACAACAAGGGGTTGATAGGAATGCTTTTTTACAGCTTTTGTAATAGAGTAAACCATTTTGGGATCTGTACCAAAGGATACTCCTCCCTGCTTGACATTGGGACAGGAAAGATTTAATTCTAACATATGAATATCCGCTTGCTGCAATCTTGATGCCATATGGCAGTATTCATCCAGGCTATTTCCATTAATATTGGCAATAATTATAGTATTATATTGCTTAAGTTCAGGTAACACTGACTCTATAAAATATTCAACTCCCGGATTTTGCAATCCTACACTATTTAGTATGCCAGATGGGGTCTCTACAATTCTTGGAGGCGGATTCCCTTTGCGGGGCTCTAGTGTTAGACCCGTGACGGATATGCCGCCTAATTGGTTTAAATCTATATAATCCTTATACTCCAACCCAAATCCAAAAGTGCCTGACGCGGCTATAAGGGGATTTTTAAAATGAACTCCAGCTACATTAACATTTAGTTTCAAATTCTCCATCTAAGATAACCTCCTCACTCCAAAATACTGGTCCATGGGTGCATACCTTCTTATAATTCCAATTATTTTTGCTACCTATGGCACAGGTGCAGACCAAGCATCCCCCAATGCCACATCCCATTCGCTCTTCCAGAGAAATTTGGCAAGGAATATCGTACTTTATAAGGGTTTTTTGTAAAGCTTTTATCATATGAATAGGTCCACAAGCCATTATTAAATCAGGTTTATCTATGCTAAGCTGCTTATCTAACAAGGAAATTATGGGGCCCTTAAATCCTATACTTCCATCATCCGATGAAAGGAAAACTTTTATGCTGAATTTTTCAAATTCATCAATCTGGTATGCCCAGGATTGTCCACGAAATCCTAAAAATGAAGTAATATCTAAATGATTCCATCTTTCACCTATAAACCTAATAGGGGCAACACCACAGCCTCCGCCTACTATATATATTTTCTTAGTCCCTTTAGGAATCCAAAATCCTCTGCCCAAAGGACCTAAGATATCCAATTTTTCTCCTGTTACTAAGTGAGATAAAATTTTGGTACCTTTGCCTACCACCTGATAAACTATATCTACTAAGTTTTGATCCCTATTTACTCCATTTATACTTATGGGGCGGCGAAGTAAAAGAGATTCATCATAGGGAATTTTAATATGAATAAATTGACCGGGATTAGCTGTCTGGGCTACATGATTTGAAATTATAGTCATTTTGTATATATTGGATGCTATTTTTTTATTTTCAATAATCTCTACACTGTGTCTATACACTATACTATTACCTCCATAGAATAAATTTGCATCTCCTCTTCTGTCATTCCAAGCAGGATTATGTCTACAAACACCTTTGCTGTATCCAATGTAGTAATACATGGAATAGAATGCTCCACTGCCATTCTTCGTATCTTAAAACCATGCCGCTCCTGAATTCTCCCTTTGGTAGGAGTATTGATGATAAGATTTATTTTTCTATTTTTTATAAAGCTGGCTATATTGGGTTCATCTTCATTTACGCGCCTTAAAACATTGGCAGCAATATGATTAGAATGTAATGTAAGTGCCGTGCCAGATGTTGCAAAGATTTTCAATCCCAGGTCTGAAAGCTTAGATGCAATGGGCACAATTTCTTGCTTGTCGGGATCCGCCACTGTGATTAGGACATTGCCATCTCTAGGAAAGGCATACCCTGCCGCTAGCATTCCCTTGTATAGGGCTTCAGGAAAGCTCTTTCCAATCCCTAGCACTTCCCCAGTAGATTTCATTTCAGGGCCTAAGCTTGTGTCCACTAAGGGTAATTTTTCAAAGGAGAATACTGGTACCTTAACAGCAATATATTTCTTCTTTTCATACAATCCTGTACCATATCCCATATCCTTGAGCCTATACCCTAAACTCGCCTTTACAGCAAGTTCTACCATAGGGATTCCAGTAACTTTACTTAGATATGGAACTGTACGGCTAGATCGAGGATTTACCTCAATGACATATACCCTGCCCCCGTATTCAACATATTGAATATTAATGAGCCCTTTAACCCTTAACGCCTTAGCAAGTTTATGACTATATTCAATTATTTGATTAATAATTTGTGCTGATAAAGTCTGGCAAGGATAAACGGATATACTATCCCCTGAATGAACCCCTGACCGTTCTATATGTTCCATTATCCCTGGTATTAGAATATCTTCACCATCTGATATGGCATCCACTTCTATTTCCTTGCCCATTATATATTTGTCTATAAGTACCGGGTGATCTTGATGAGATAAATTGATTATGTCCATATACTCCCTTACATTATCATCGTTATATGCTATTTCCATTCCCTTCCCACCTAGTACATATGAAGGACGGACTAATACTGGATAGCCTAGTTTTCTGGCAGCTGACACTGCTTGATCTGCCGTGAAAGCAGTAGCACCCTCTGGCCTTAATATATCCAGCGAAGATAATAATTTATCAAATTCTTTTCGATCCTCAGCCCTATTGATAGAATCTAGCGATGTTCCCAATATACTATACCCCGCCTCTTCTACTGCCTTAGCTAACTTAATAGCAGTCTGTCCGCCAAATTGAACTACAACTCCCACAGGCTTTTCAATATCCAAGATGTTTATTACATCCTCAGAAGTTAAGGGCTCAAAATACAGCCTATGAGCTATATTGGGATCAGTACTAACAGTTTCCGGGTTGTTATTAATTATAATGGTTTGGTATCCTAGTTTCTTTAGAGCCCATACACAATGAACGGAACAATAATCAAACTCTATACCTTGACCTATACGAATAGGGCCTGAACCTAGTATGACTATTCTTTTACTATTATTAAATAAGTAGCTTGTATTATTTTCACTATTATAGGTGGAATAGTAATATTTGCCTGTAGAATTGGTATCTTGAACATAGGGAATAATGGTTTCATAAGCGGGATAAATATCCCATTTTTGCCTTAGTTTCTTTATTTCATGCCAATGAACATCATAAAATTTAGCAAGGACATTATCAGAAAAGCCCATTTTTTTGGCTTCCAATAGTATTTCCTTGCCCAAAGATTCTAGAGTATGGGCTTTTAGCCTTTTTTCCATATCAATAATCTTTTTTATGCTATAGAGATAAAACTTATCAATACCTGTATATGTATGTATTTTATCTACGGTAATTCCCCGCCTAATAGCCTCGGCTATTATATATAAGCGCTGGTCGGTTTTCTCAGTTAGTTTTTCATTTAATTCTTTAAGTGTAAGCTTCTTTAATGAACTAGAAAATACGCCTAATCCATCCGTATCATTTTCCAGAGAGCGTTCAGCTTTCAGTAATGCTTCTTCAAAGTTTTTGCCAATGGCCATAATCTCTCCTGTAGCTTTCATCCTTGTGCCTAGAGTCTTATCAGCTTTTACAAACTTATCAAAAGGCCATCTAGGTATTTTAACCACTATATAATCTAAATCAGGCTGATATGAAGCACAGCTTTGGCCAGGTATATTTCCATCTAGTTCATACAGGGAATAACCTAAAGCTATCTTTGTGGTTACCTTATCTATAGGAAAACCAGTAGCTTTTGAAGCTAGAGCACTGGACCGGCTAACTCGTGGATTAACTTCAATAACATGATATTCTGACGTATGGGGATTTAAAGCATATTGTACATTGCACCCACCCTGAATTCCTAATGAATTTATAATATCAATAGATGCTTTATATAGCATTTCATATTCCTGCTTCTTTAGAGTTTGGGAGGGAGCCACAACTATGCTATCCCCTGTATGAATGCCCACAGGGTCAATATTCTCCATATCACAAACAATTATACAATTTCCTTCCCCATCCCTAATAACCTCGAATTCTATCTCCTTCCAACCTGCCACTGATTTTTCTATCAATACTTGTCCCACCCGACTTAGGCGCATACCATCTTGGGCTATAGAGATAAGTTCCTGCCGATTTTCAGCTATACCTCCACCAGTTCCACCTAAAGTATAGGCAGGACGAACTACTACAGGGTACCCAATTTGTTCTGCAAAATCTATAGCTGTTTTTATATCCTTAGCTATGGCACTTTGAACAACAGGTTGGCCAATACTTTCCATGGTTTTTTTAAAGCTTTCTCGATCTTCAGCTTTTTTTATTGACTCTACAGATGTGCCAAGCAACCTAACTCCGTGTGCGTCTAGAAAACCACTTTCAGCTAGCTCCATAGCTAAGTTTAAAGCAGTCTGCCCTCCAAGGGTTGGTAACAAACTGTCGGGCTTTTCTTTTTCAATAATCTTTTTGACTACAGTAGGAGTTAGAGGCTCTATATAAATATGATCTGCCATATTAGTATCAGTCATTATGGTGGCAGGGTTGCTATTTATTAGCACCACTTCAAGATCTTCTTCTTTTAAAGCAGCGCATGCCTGGGTGCCTGCATAGTCAAATTCAGCAGCTTGCCCTATAACAATAGGTCCTGAGCCAATTACTAAAACCTTGCTTATATCCTTATCTTTAGGCATATTATCTACTCCTTTATCTATAGACTTATTGTCTACTCCTTGAGCCATCTTTCTTTAGTTTATTTTGTGGGAATCAGATTTTTTGCTCATCAAAGCTTTATGAATTTCTTCTTTCATGTGTAATACTTCTGCCCGTGATGCTAAAGCAAACTCTCGGGGGCTAAATTTACTACTCCAAGTCTTATTCCTATAGGCACACATTATGCTTCTAGATGCATTTATAATGGAACCTAAGCCCCTGTCGTCAAAACCACCCATAATATCTTCAGCCCTTCCACCCTGAGCTCCATATCCTGGAACCAGAAAATACACCTTAGGCATTAATTTTCTCAATTGGGATAATTCATGGGGAAAAGTAGCCCCGATAACAGCGCCTATACTGCTATAGCCATGGTTGCCTATCAAATCCTCTCCCCATTCATTTACCTTTTGCGCTACCTTTTCATATACCTTTAATCCATCTGCAGTTACTAAATCTTGAATTTCTTTAGAAGAGGGATTTGAGGTCTTTACTAGGACAAATATGCCCTTATTATTTCTTTTACAATTATCTACAAAAGGTTTTATGCCATCGGTGCCTAGATAAGGGTTTACTGTAATCATATCTACAGGAAAGGCTTGAACGCATTGTTGTTGAAGTGGAGTATAACCTATGTATGCATTAGAGTATGCCTCTGCAGTTGAACCGATATCATTTCTCTTTACATCTCCTATAACTATCAATCCCTTTGATTTAGCATAGTTTGCCGTTTCTATAAAAGTTTTTAAACCAGGTAGTCCATACATTTCATAATAGGCTATCTGAAGTTTTACTGCTGGTATGATATCATGGATATTATTTAGTATTTCTATGTTAAAATCAAGAATAGCTTGAGCTGCTGTCTCTAAATTGATAGTACTCTTAAAATGCTTATCCAATAGGCTTTGGGGGAGATATTCCAGCTTAGGATCTAATCCAGCAACTATTGGAGATTTTTTTTCAATTATCTTATCTATTAACTTATCAATCAAGTTAATACCTCCTTGTCGTATACAACTTTTCCACCTACAATGGTATATATTACTTTCCCTTTTAGCTTTTTCCCATGGAAGGGAGTGTTTTTGCCTTTGGAATAGAATTTATCCCTATTTACTATATACTCCCTCTTAGTATCAACTATGGTTATATCAGCCGGAAGACCTATATCCAGCACACCGCCAGGAATACCTAGTATTTGGGCTGGAGTGGTACTTAGCTTTGCAACTAACTCTTCAAGGGATAGTAGCCCAGTGTCAACTAAATGAGTATAGGATAGGGAAAAGGCTGTTTCAAAACCAGATATTCCATTGGCTGCTAAGTTAAATTCGACTTCCTTTTCATCTATATGATGAGGGGCATGATCAGTAGCTATTATGTCAATGGTCCCGTCTCTTAGACCTTCCTTTATGGCTTCCACATCACGCTGAGTCCTTAGGGGTGGATTAACCTTTGCGTTGGTATCATAGTTCTCAACCCACTCATCTGTAGCTGAAAAATAGTGAGGTGCTGTTTCACATGTTACAGGAATCCCTCTAGATTTTGCATGGCGAATAATATCAACCGCTCCCGCTGTACTTACATGGGCTATATGAATTGGAGCTTCCGTTATCTCAGATAGGATTACATCTCTAGCTACCATGACTTCTTCAGCAGCTCGAGTGATCCCTTTCAATCCTAAAATGGTAGAAACATACCCCTCATTCATTACTCCATCTGCCACTAGGGACTTATCTTCACAATGAGAAATAATCAGCAAGCCAAACTGCTTTGCATATTCCAGAGCCAGCCTCATAACATTAGCATCGGAAACAGGATCACCGTCATCGGATAAGGCAACAGCTCCTGCCTTTTTCATTTCACCCATTTCAGCTATATGTTTCCCTTTTCTTCCCTGTGTAATGGCAGCTATGGGATACACTCGCACTTTGCCTTCTGAAGCAGACTTTAGCTTTATATATTGAACCATGGCAGCATTGTCTATGGCAGGTTCAGTATTTGGCATACAGGCAACACTAGTAAAGCCTCCCGCGGCTGCACTTCTAGTACCTGAGACAATATCCTCCTTATACTCAAATCCAGGCTCCCTAAGATGACAGTGTGCGTCAATAAGTCCAGGTATAACCCACATATCAGTTGCATCAATCACCCTATGGACATTTTTAGATAAATTAGTACCTATTTCCACTATTCTATCCTTTTCAATTAATATATCCTTTCCTAAAAAAACTCCACCCTTGCCATTAATTATATTTCCATTGCTAATACAAAGAAGCATCATGCTGCCCCCTTTGACGAGTTATGAGATAAAGCAATGCCATACGAACTGCCACTCCATTGGTTACCTGCTCTTGTATCTGAGAGTGGATACCATCAGCTACATCCGATGTAATTTCAACACCTCTATTAATAGGACCCGGATGCAAAAGCAATACATCTTTCTTGGCCAGTTTTAACCTTTCCATATTTAGACCGTAAATCTGGGAGTACTCTCTAAGGGAGGGTAATAGTCCCTTTTGCTGCCGTTCTTTTTGAAGCCTCAATAACATTACCACATCCGCTCCATCTACGGCTTCCTCAACGCTTTGGTATACTTTTGTTCCTGTTTTATCTAATTCAATAGGCAATAAGGTAGAAGGTCCAGCCACCGCAACCTTAGCTCCCATCTTACTCAGGCCCCAAATATTACTGCGTGCCACTCTACTATGGTATATATCTCCGATAATAGCTACCTTTAGTCCTTCTATAGTATCCTTGGTCTCTCTAATGGTGAATAAATCCAATAAAGCTTGAGTAGGATGCTCGTTCATACCATCACCAGCATTTATAATAGATGTATTTACATGCCTGGCCGCTATGTGGGCTGCTCCAGACATAGGATGGCGGATTACTATAACATCAGCGCCCATCCTTTCGATAGTTCTACATGTATCTATTAGACTTTCTCCTTTGGCAACGCTACTTGAAGAAGCTGAAATATTGGCTGAACTAGCACTCATGTATTTGCTAGCCAGCTCAAAGGAAAGCCTAGTTCTAGTACTATTTTCATAGAAAAGGTTTACTATGGACTTGCCTTGAAGATGGCGAGTCTTTTTATTATTCTGCTTTAATATATGTTTCATTGTTTCTGCAGTGTCTAAGATTTTAACAATCTCTTCTTGGGTCATATCCCGCAAACCTAAAATATCCTTTCTCTTTAAAGCCATATTTTCACCGCTTCCCTTTACTTTCCTGTAAAGATATTTTTAAAAAAGAGTAATAAGCAATTGCTTACTACTCTTTCATATTAAATATTTTCAGGTAATATTTTGTTTAAAATTACTCCAATTAATGCTGCAAGGCTCATACCAGATAGGGTAACTCCTGGGATAAAGGCAAATTCTGCACCGCTTAATCCCATAACCAGCATCAATGAGATAATTATAAGGTTTCGGCTGTTAGTAAAGTCAATCTTAGCATCAGCTAATGTTCTCAAACCTATACTAGCAATCATTCCGAATAGCAGTATGCTGACGCCGCCCATTACTGGAGCGGGAATGGATTGCAAAATAGCTCCTATTTTACCACATAAGCTTAGAATAACAGCAAATATAGCTGCAAGCCTTAGTATAAAGGGATTATATACTTTAGTAACAGCTAATACTCCCGTGTTTTCGCTATAGGTAGTATTTGCAGGACCGCCCAAAAGACCTGCAAAAGCAGTTGCTATACCATCTCCAATTAAAGTCCTGTGAAGACCAGGATCCTTAAAGAAATCCTTGCCCACCACCGCTCCATTGGTGGTTATATCCCCGATATGCTCCATAAAGGTGACAATGGCTATGGGTGCTATGAGTGAGATGGCTTTTATATCAAACTTAGGCAGCTGAAAGTCTGGTATTGCAAAGAAGGGTGCCTCTTTTATGATAGAAAAATCTACAAAACCAAAGAGCATTGATACTATATAACCTACAATAATTCCAAGTAGTACTGGTACCAGTCTAAAGAAGCCTTTTACGAATATAGATACTATAATCATAGTAGCTACTACTGCTAACGCTATAATCCAACGTTGCCCAAAGGTACCAATATCAGCATTTACTATGTTACCAGATATTACAACAGGGCTGAGAGTTAAACCAATTACAGCAATCATAGGACCTGTAACTAATGGTGGGAAGAAACTACGGATTCTATCAACACCAAATATCAGTACTAAAATGGCTAACACCACATACAATAATCCTGCTACTATAATACCTCCACCAGCATAAGCAATTCCTTGGTTTTGAACTACGGTTTGAATAGCAGCAATAAAAGCAAAGCTGGAACCAAGAAATGCAGGTACTTTTCCTTTAGTGATTAAATGGAAAATTAGAGTACCAACTCCGGCAGTAAACAGAGCCACTGCAGGATCCAAACCTGTCAAGGCAGGTACCAACACTGTAGCGCCAAACATGGCAAATACATGCTGAATTGCTAAGAGTATTATTTTCCATGGACTAAGTTTTGTTTCTTGAAGATTTTGTTGCATTATAAATCCTCCTTTGTTAAGTAAACATAAAAATATTATTAATCTATAGGCAAAAAAAAATGCCTTGATTTAAGCTATCAGGGCACAATACAACAAAATCTTGCTGTATTATCCCTTGACAGCCTCACTGGACTGACTTAAAGGGTTATTTCAGCAATGGTTACTTTATTAACTTTGTCTACTTCCATCACTTGCACATTGACAACCTCACTACGGGAGGTAGGAAGATTTTTACCTACATAATCCGCTCGAATGGGAAGCTCTCTATGTCCTCTATCTACCAGTACGGCAAATTGAATTGCCTTAGGTCTACCTAGATCAATTAGAGCATCCATAGCCGCTCTAGCGGTTCTCCCCGTGTAAAGCACATCGTCTACCATTACTACTATCTTTCCATTTATGTCAAAAGGTATATCAGTGCTATTGATGACAGGATGTTCCGCTAAGGTTGATAAGTCATCTCTATAGAGAGTAATGTCTAGAATACCCACTGGGACTTCAACGCCTTCATATTTTTTTATATTATTTGCCAGCCTATTAGCTAGGGGTACACCCCTTCGCTGAATACCAATTAAAACTACATCTTTTACACCTTTATTTTTCTCAATTATTTCATGGGCTATTCTAGTTAATGCACGATTTATAGCTGCTTCATCCATAATTTGAGCCTTTTCTTTCACTAATATCACCCCATTAAAAAAACCTTGCCAACGGCAAGGTTATACAAAGGCATAGTAATGGATATGAGTATAGAAATACCCAATACGTCCGTATTTTTAACCTTGCCGGACTCACAGGACCAGCTTAAAGGTTGTTTAAATTTTTTATGATTATATCATAAACCTTTTAATCTGTCCATAGTAAATTAACTATTTTTTGATATATTTCGAAGCTTTTTTAGTAACTCCTCAAAATATGGAGGGAGAGGAGTGTTAAATTCCATATATTCTCCTGTAGTAGGATGTACAAAACCTAGCATTTTCGCATGGAGTACCTGGCCTTTTAAGTTAAATTTCTGTTTTTTGGAGCCATATACTGTATCCCCAACAATAGGATGTTTAATATGAGACATATGTACCCGAATCTGATGGGTTCTACCTGTCTCTAGCCTCGCTTCAACCAATGTATACTCTCCGAATCTCTCCAAAACGCGAAAATGGGTAACTGCCTTTCTGCTTCCCGGTCCTGGTATAACGGCCATCTTCTTTCTATGAACAGGATGCCGCTTGATGGGAGCATCAATAGTACCTTCATCTTCAGCTATATTATTCTCAACAACAGCCCAGTAAACTCTTTTTATGGTTCTTTCTGCAAGTTGGTTAGCTAGATGATGGTGGGCCCTATCGTTTTTGGCTATAACCAATAGGCCTGATGTATCCTTGTCAATTCGATGAACTATTCCAGGACGTATTTTCCCGTTAATGCCGGAAAGTTGATCACAATGATATAGTAGAGCATTTACCAGTGTTCCTGAATAGTTTCCAGGTGCTGGATGAACCACCATGCCTTGAGGTTTATTTATAACTGCAATATCATCATCCTGGTATATTATATCCAATTCAATATTCTCCGGCTCCAAAGATATTTTTTTAGGAGGCGGAATACAAAGTTCAACCTCTTGTCCTGTCTTAAGCCTATAGTTAGGCTTGATGTTTTGACCATCTACCTTAACCAGGTCACTCTTTATTATTTCTTGTAAAAAAGAACGTGATAGGTCTGGTAATTTGTCAGTCAAAAACTTATCCAGACGCTGTCCGTGATAGGACTCTTCTACTTGAAAAAGATGTCTTTTAGCCATTGATTTATCCACTTATACTACTTCCCTTTCCACTTTATCTGCAATAAAAAGAATATAATAAGCTAACAGTATTGTTCCCATAACCACAAAACAATCTGCTACGTTAAAAACAGGAAAATCAATCAAGGTAAAATG
>JAAYKZ010000402.1 GCA_012522165.1 Clostridiales bacterium | reverse complement strand
TTTCATGGTTAAAATTTCTATAACCAAAATACTGAGAAAAACCCATTATAGCACTAGATATAGCCATATATCTATAATATGAATTTTCCACTCTGCATATGACCTTTTCCTTAAACCCGGTTTCCAGCAAATGATCAAAAATCTGGTTTATCCTTGTGATATACTGGGATAAATCGTGTTTGTAATCTGAGAGATATTCATAAAATTTCTGAATTCCTCCATCAGATAACAATACTCTAAAGATATATATATTATTATCTATGCATTCAGCTATAATATGAAGGATTTCATAAAACTTCTCTTTAAAACCCTCCTTGTCCTTCACCCTAGAGTAAACAACTTCTATTTCATTTCTTATGCCAAAAAGAATGGCTTGGGATATAGCTTCTTCCTTGGATGTAAAATAATCATAGATTGTACCTTTACCTATATTAGCAGCCTTAGCTATGTCGGATACCTTGATGGAATAGGGGTTTATGCCCTTTTCCATCAAGTCTATAATTCCCTTAAAAATAGCTACTTGCTTTTCAGAATATAAATCATGGCTCATCTTTTACACCCCTCCTTCCCCTATAATTTTGTTCTTTGAATCCTTATGGAGAAGGTGATACATTACTGGTACTACTAAGAGGGTTAGAGCGGTAGCATAGATTAAGCCTCCAATGGATACTATGGCTAATGGCTGCAGCATTTCTGCTCCCATTCCAACTCCTAAAGCTAGAGTAAATAGACCTAATATAGTAGTTATAGCGGTCATGAGAATGGGCTTTAGTCGAGTTTTTCCGGCCTCCATCAAAGCTTGGGTTTTGTTTAAACCTCTCTCCCTTAGCTGGTTGGTGAAATCAACGAATACTATACCATTGTTTACTACGACACCGCTTAAAACCAGGAAACCAAGTAAGGAAACCACACTTAATACATGCCCTGTTATAGCTAGAGCTATCAATCCTCCTGTAAAGGCTAGAGGAATTGTAAACATAACTATAAAGGGAGATAGCAATGACTGAAACTGTGCTACCATAATCAAGTAAATAAAGACAACAGCCAGCAATATCATAAATCCTAAATCCCGAAAAAAATCATCGATCAGTTTATTTTCACCTGAGAACTCAATTTTATAGCCTGCAGGCAGTTTGTAATCTTTTAACTTATTTTCAAACTCACGGCTAACAAGCCCAATATTATAATCGGGATCTATACCTGCAGACACTGCTAGGTATCGCTCATGGGATTCTCTTCTTATGGATGCTAACCCTCTGCCTTCAATAACCTGAGCAACATCACCAATAGTAACTTCTACTTCTTCACCGTCCCTGGTACCTTTTATGGTTAGGTCTTCTAGGCTTTCTTTGGTCATATCCTGCCTTGCTTTGTCTATAACTATTACAGGATAATCCTTGTTATCAACAGATAAAGTCGTGGCAGTTTTACCCTTGGATACTACAGCATTGACATTGGAGAAAACCTGAGCTACAGTCAATCCATTTTCCGCCGCTTTTTCTTTATCTACAATAATTCTCAATTCAGTCATGGTTTCCTCTATACCGTCAGAAATATCAATGGTTCCTTCTGTCTCCTGTAATATTTTAGCTATATCCGATGCTATATCTTGTAGGGTATCTATGTCTCTACCCTTAACTAATACTTCTATGCCCGCCCCTCCTAAAGCAGAAAGATCCATATTGGAGGTGCTAACGCTTATATTGCATTCTAAATCATCTGTTAGTTCATAAATCTGTTTTTCAATTTGTCTATTGCTTATCTTTTTATTTTCATCCAGGAGTAAATATAGGTTGACCACATTGCTATTGGAACCTCCGCCGCCTCCTCCTATACTTCCCATTAATCCACTTTGGAAGGCTCCTATGGTATCAATGCTTTCTATGTCCATTATCCTTTCAACTACAGTATCTGACATTTTTATAGTATCCTCAAAAGAAGACTCTTTGGGCATCTCTATGGTTACAGACATTTGAGGAGTATCCATATCAGGTATAAAGGCTGTACCCATGGATGCTCCCAAATATATACTAACACCCATTAAAGCAACAACAACTATCATTACCAAAGCCCTATGCCTTAAGGACCATGCTAGTATCCTGCTATAAAAATTTGTAAACCTCTCAAAGGTCTTGTTCCGCTTTTCACTTACCCTTACCAGTATATTTGATGCCATAGCAGGTACTAGGGTAAGGGCTACTATTAGGCTGGCAATTAGGGAATAGGCAATGGTCAAACCCATATCTATAAAAACCTGCCTTGATATTCCCTTTACAAACACTATGGGTAAGAAAACGCATACCGTTGTCAGAGTAGAAGATATAATAGCTGCCGATATCTCCTTAGCTCCTTCTATGCTCGCATCCTTGGGAGACATGCCCAGATTTCTTAGTCGGTATATATTTTCAATAACCACTATGGAGTTATCCACTAGCATGCCTACTCCCAGAGCCAGACCACCTAAAGATATAACATTTATAGTTACTCCTGTAAAGTACATCATGGCAATAGCAAAAATCAAGCTTATGGGTATGGATACGGCTATAACAATAGTAGGCCTAAAGTCCTTAAGGAATAGTATTAGAACTAAAATAGCCAATATACCGCCGTAAATAACGTTTTCCAGCACTGAGTCCACAACTATATCAATATATACACCTTGATCCATTAAAGCAGTAATATGAAGCTCCGGATTCTGGGAAGATAATTCCTGAATCTTTTTCCGTATGCTGGCTGCCACTTCAGCTGTAGAAAAATTGCTCTGCTTTTGAAAAGTTAGCATTACTGCATTATTACCATTTACCTTTGCATAAGTCTCTTCAGAATTATCTAGTTTAGAGATATTGGCCACATCTTTTAGATAGATCTTACCAATCCCTTTGTCACCAGTATCAAACAGCACTAGATTTTCCAGCTCTTCTACATCCTTAATTTCTTCTCCAACCTTAACCAGATATTCACCATCTTTCTCCGATATGGAGCCGGCAGGCATGGAAAAGTTTTGTGCTGCTAATATGCCTGAGACCATCTCTGGTGTTATAACGCCATCTAGTGATGCTTTTTTGAAGGCTTCTTCTTTTGCCTTTTCAAATTCATCAAGTTTTTCATTTAGTGTTTGTTCGCCCATTTCAAGCTGGGATCTAGCTTTACCCATTTCCATAGTCAGCATAAGTCTACCTGTAGCAAGCTCCTGCTCCTTCGATCTAAGCTCTTCCTTCTTAGATGCCAGCAATGCTTTCTGTTTGGTAAGCTCTTCTTTTTTGCCAGCTACCTGCTCCAAACCTTTTTCTATCTCTACTTTACCTGTAGAGATTAGCTTTAGGTTGTTTTCCAGTTCTTGTGAAAGATTTTCAATAACCAGTGTTATCTCATCAATCCTCAGTCCCCCGCCTTCTTCTAGGGATCTCTCTAGCTCTTCTAATGGCTGTCCTATCTTATCTTTAATCTCCTCTGGCAGGTTTTTAAATATATTTAACAGGGCTTCTCTTGCCTCATCTTTTTTCATTTTAGGCAGTTTACTTTCTAAATTACCCAGCAATTCTTGTACTGTTTTCAATTGTCTTTCTTGCTGCTCTATTTCGCTTAATTTAATTCTTAATTCACTTTCTGCTTTATTAAGCTCCAACTCCCCAGCCGCCATTTGAGCCTCTGCTTCCTCAATCTGCTTCTTAGCAGCAGACAATGCCTCTTGCCCCTGGGACAGCTTCTGACTTTGTTTTTTCTCCTCTGATGCCAGCTTAGATTTACCTGACTCAATTTCCTGCTTTGCTTTCATTAACTCTTCTTCAGCCTGAGCCAGCTCTGAATCCACCACAGCTAAAATCTCTTTGTTTAAATCATCTATTTTATCCCCGTCTACCAGTACTTCAATTCTTTCTTCTAGCATTCCCACTCCTGTCACAGCAGCTACTCCATTTATGCTCTCAAGTTCAGGGATTATATCCTGATTTACTAGCTGAGAAATTTCAATAAGGTCCATATCCTCCACGTCCACCGACGCTACCATTATGGGCAGCATATCAGGATTTAATCGCATTACCATAGGAGAGCCTACAGTATCCGGCCATGCAGGTTTTACTAAATCTAGCATGCTATTTATCTCTATTGTCGCTGAATCTAAGTTTACATCATTATTAAACTCCAAAATTACCATGGAAGAATTCTCTCTTGATATAGAGCTTACATTCTTTATATTGCTCACCGTCGCAACTGCCTGCTCAATAGGTTTTGTAACCACCAACTCTACTTCCTCGGGACTTGCTCCCGGATAACTGGTTGCTATCAAAATATAAGGCAGATCTATACTAGGCAACAAATCAGTCTGAAGATTAATAAAAGATATTGCTCCTAATATTAACACCATTATTACTGCCACTAATACTGTATATGGCCTTCTTACACTAAATTTAGATAACATCTTATTCCTCCTGTTGCTTTGAATTTCCGACCGACCAGTCGGTCACATCTTCATAAAAACAATGGCCTCTTTATGTAAATATTAGAATTGAAGCCAGCTATTTACTATTTAATCTAATTATATGTAGTATTTTTTAATAATTATAACAAAGGAGAACCAATTGTCAAATAATATTATGCCAACTTGTAGTTATTCTGTGATAATGTCATATTGAATTTATTCTGATAAAATGTCATGTATGAGGAAGGAGTTATTCAATATGACTCAAAAAGAGATAACTCGTCTTAGAG
>JAAYKZ010000041.1 GCA_012522165.1 Clostridiales bacterium | reverse complement strand
GGAATAAGCAGAAGAACCAGTAGGACTTGAAACTATTAAACCATCTCCTGAATAGCTATTTATTTCATGTCCATTTATACTTGCCTTAAGATGAATTATCCTTGATACCAGTTCTTTCATTATACCAATATCATTAAAGGCAAAAAAAGAAAGCTGTTCTATCTTATCTCGAACCACTATTCCTTTGAGCATCATTCTTTTTTCTATGAAATAACGCTTTTCCTTCAAGGCTAGTAAAGCTTCTTCGGCATGAGCCACATCTGTATCTGTTAGAAAACCTAGATTACCCATATTTATACCCATTATGGGCTTATTATATTGGGCTGCCTTGCATGCTGCATGGAGTAAAGTACCGTCTCCGCCTAAGGAGATAACAATATCGGATTGTGAAAAAAAAGCATTCTCCTCAGCTGCTATACCCTTGCCAATAAGATCATATATGTGGGGTGCTACCAATATTTCAATGCCTAGGCTATTTGCCTTTGCCACTATCCAACTGGTCTTTGTTCCATGAACATCTTTTGATAAATTAGTGAAAAGTCCTATCCGCTTCATATGCATTCTCCCCCCTATCCTTTCAATTCTCTATGGGCTGAGTCTACTACCTTGTTGACTAACTTTTCAATGTCTATTTTATTATCATAGGAGCTCTCTTCTTGGCTGTGATAGTACAAGTGAGCAAGAAACTCAATATTTCCTTTTGGACCTTTAACGGGAGAATAGCTCAGATTTTTAATAACAAAACCCAACTGACGGCAGGCAAATAAAATATCTTGTAAAACCTCTTTATGAGTTTCAACTGATCTTACAACCCCTTTTTTACCTACCTTTTCCCGTCCTGCTTCAAATTGCGGTTTAATTAAAGCAATTATATGGCTATCAGGCAGCAATATCTTTTTTACAACAGGTAAAACCAATTTTAAAGAGATAAAGGAAACATCAATTACAGCACCCTGGGGTAGTTCCTCAAAATCATCCTTGGTTACATTTCGAATATTTGTTCTCTCCATTACTACTACCCTCTTATCCTGACGTAGGCTCCAGGCTAATTGACCATATCCTACATCAATAGAATAAACCTTTTTTGCACCATATTGCAGTAGGCAATCAGTAAACCCGCCTGTTGATGCACCTACATCCATATAAACCCTATCTTTAACAGGTGGTTTAAAAAGATCCAGTGCTTTTTGGAGTTTTAATCCTCCCCTGCTTACAAAAGGGATAGGATCGCCCTCAACATGAATCTCATCTTGGGGTGATACTAGAGTTCCTGCTTTATCAACCTTCTGTCCTGCTACATATACTGAGCCAGACAAAATAATACGTTTTGCCTTTTCACGAGATTCCACTAGGCCTTTTTCAACGAGTATTACATCAAGTCTTTGTTTTGACGTCGTGGACATACACATTCTCCTTATTACGATTTAGAAAGCTTATTATCCTGTTAGCTACACTATTAGCATCGAGAGATATTAGTTCCAATAGCTCTTCTACTTTGCCCTGAGGTACAAAATTATCAGGGATTCCCAAATTCAAAATATCTACATCAATACTATTGCTAATGGTAAATTTATTAACAGCACTACCAAATCCCCCTGTTAATACATTATCCTCTAAAGTAATCCAATTGCTATGGCTTTTAGAAAGGACATTTAGCATAGATTCATCTAAGGGTTTTATACACCTGGCATTTACACCCTGGCAGCTAATATCCTTTTGTGATAGAATTCTTGCCGCCCCTATAGCTACCTCTAACATTTTACCAAAAGATAAGATAATACAATCTGTACCATTAATCAATGTCTCCCATTTATAAGGATTGAATACATTATCTTCACTACAAGGATAGAATTTTAACAGGGAAAGATCAGTATAGCCTTTGGGATACCTTATAGCAATAGGTCCGTCATGATCTAAAGTATAGTCCATTATATCTCTTAGCTCCTCGGTATCTTTTGGAGCGAAGATAGTCATATTGGGAATATGACTTAGATAGCTAATGTCAAACACTCCCTGATGAGTTTCTCCATCTTCTCCTACTAATCCGGCACGATCAATGGCAAATCTAACAGGCAAGTTTTGGATACAAACATCATGGAGAATTTGATCATAAGCTCTTTGAAGAAAGGTGGAATAAATGGCCACATAGGGTTTTAACCCATTAATAGCTAAACCTGCAGCCATGGTTACAGCATGTTGTTCAGCTATTCCTACATCAAAAATTCGATGAGGAAATAATTCCTTGAATCTCATCAAGCCAGTAGACTCCAACATAGCAGCTGTTATAGCTACCACCTTATCATCTCGGCGGGCTAATTCAACTAATTTATTGCCAAAGGTTTTTGAGAAAGTTGATATATTTTTCTTCTGAGCTTTACCAGTTTCCATGATAAATGGGGGAACACCGTGAAAAAGCTCTGGATTATCCTCGGCAAAATCATATCCCTTTCCTTTTTGGGTAATAACATGGATAAGTACTGGTCCTTCCATTTTTGATGCTTGTTCCAGGACGCTTATTATATTGCTTATTTTATGACCATCGATAGGACCTAAATATTTAAAACCCATCTCTTCAAATATCATGCCATGAACTAGTAAAGATTTAAATCCTCTCTTAACCAATTCCATACCCTTAGCTATAGGTTTTCCTATTCCAGGTAGCTTTTCTAGTAATTGCTGAGTCCCCTTTTTTATCCAGTTATATTCAGCACTAGCCCTTACCTTAGATAGATGCCCTGCCAGAGCACCTACATTATGGGATATTGACATTTCGTTATCGTTTAGTATAACAATTAGATTAGTTTTACTGTGGCCCGCATCATTTAATGCTTCAAAAGCCATTCCTCCTGTAAGGGCACCGTCTCCAACAATAGCTACAACATTATAATCATCATGAGATTGTAAGTCTCTTGCTCTAGCTATACCCAGTGCTGCCGATATTGCAGTGCTGCTATGTCCCGTTTCAAAAATATCATGGTTGCTTTCCTTTCGTTTTGGAAAACCACTAAGTCCCCCCAATTGCCTAAGTGAGTCAAACTTATGCTTTCGTCCAGTAAGAATTTTATGAATATATGATTGATGGCCTACATCCCAAATCAGTTTATCATGAGGGCTATTGAAAACATAATGGAGCGCAATGGTTAGCTCCACTACTCCTAAATTGGACGCCAAATGTCCTCCAGTTTTGGAGATGGTTTTCAAAATAAAATCCCTTATTTCCTGGGACAATTTTTCTAAATCTTCTATTGTCAATGCTTTTAGATCCTTCGGAGATTCGATAGAATCAAGCAATGAATACTTCATCATTATGCCTCTTTCTTTTCAGTCATATCTTTTTTTCTTCATAGGTATTATGGATTGATAATCTCTTAACTAATATTACCTAATCTTTGTAAAATATATTTAAATACATTTTTCACGAAATTACGCATATAGTATACTTGTATCTTCATCAATAATGCTTGTTAAACTAATACAACAAGTTAATATATTAACAAGAGTTTTTCTACCATAAAATAATCATAATACCGTAAAAGTTATTAAATCAAAAAAATAACTGAGAAACAATAAAACCTAACAAGGCTCCTGCAAAAACTTCAATGGGAGTGTGACCTAACAGCTCTTTCAGTTTCTCTTCAGGAATACTCCTTTTTGTTTGAATTTGTTCTAGTATATCATTTAAAACAGCAGCTTGTTTTCCTGCTGCTCTTCTTACACCAGCTGCATCATACATTACTATTAATGCAAAAGTAATTGCTACAGCAAATATGGATGAATCGTATCCTTCTAGTTTTCCGATAGAAGTAGCCAACGACACTACCAAGGCAGAGTGGGAACTGGGCATACCACCAGCACCAATGAAACGCCTAATATCAAATTTTCTATTAAAAATCAATGTAAATACTACTTTTAACAGTTGGGCTATAAACCATGCCAATAAACTAACCCATATTATATTGTTGTACAATAGCTGTGTATACGCGCTCATGCTTTTCCTCCTAGTGATGACGATCTACAATGAATTGAGCCAACTGTCTGAGAAACTCTCCTTTTTGACCAAATGTCTCCATTTGGGCTATTGCACTATCCCTTAGTTGTCTAGCAATGGACCATGATTTATCTAATCCATATTTATCTACGTAGGTGGCTTTTCTTCTATCCTTATCGCTGCCAGTCTTTTTTCCCAGTGTTTTGTCGTCTCCTACAACATCTAAAATATCATCTATAACCTGAAAAGCCAATCCTAAAGACTTCCCATATTCCATGAGAGCTTTTGATGCATCTTCAGGTGGATTCTCCAGCATAATGCTAGCTTTTAGAGAAGCCATAAAAAGGGCACCCGTTTTATGCTGATGGATATATTGCAGTGTATCAGAGTCAACTTCTTTACCTTCATATTGTAAGTCTACTACCTGACCACCTATCATGCCTCTAATCCCTGCAGCTTGAGCAATGGTATTTATGGCTTTTACATGATTTATAAGCTTATCAGGGTATTTTAGGGCATTATCCAACATGATCTCATATGCCAAATTTAACAGTGCATCTCCGCTTAAAATAGCAATACCTTCCCCAAAAATTTTATGGTTGGTTGGTACCCCTCTTCTAAAATCGTCATTATCCATAGCTGGAAGGTCATCATGTATTAAAGAATAGGTATGGATCATTTCAAGTCCTCCCGCTAGTGGCAGGGATTCATTGAGATTTCCTCCCAACAGCCTATGAGAAGCCAGCAGCATTACAGGACGCAGACGCTTACCACCAGCAAAAAGACTGTGCTCCATAGAATCAAAGATAATCTTTGGATATTTCTCCATATCATCCAAGGTGTTATGCAAATATTCATTTACTTTTGTTGCCAATTCATCATATAGCTTTTTAAACATATCCATATTCTTCCTCATATTATTCCTCTACAAAAGATATTTCTTCTAATTCTCCGTCTTTATTTTTCGTTAAAATATTAATCTCCTGCTGAGCTTTTTCAAGCTTTTGTTTACAATGTTGGGATAAAAGAATACCCCTCCTATACAGCTCAACAGCTTCTTCCAGGGTTAGAGATGATTCTCTTCCCTCCAGTTTTTCAATTATATCTTCAAGCTCAGCAATAGCTTCTTCAAAATTCAATACAGATATATCCTTATCTGCTCCAGTTTTCATTAGCAGGCTCCTTTTCTTTACTAGTTATATTACAAGTAGCATTACCATCCGTCAAGTGAATTTTCACTTGCATATGTTCATGCAACTCATCAACAGATCTTATAATACTCCCCTTTTCTATATCTGTAACGATACTAAATCCTCTCATCATGACAGAAAGAGGATTTAAGGCTTCCAAATAGGAAACAGTTCTAACAAACTTATCAGATCTAGCACTAATAAAATTATCCATATTAGTCATAATTTTCTCTGTTGCATAATCCAACCTCTGCTCATAAGCAGCAAATAAGCGTTCAGGATATTTTAGAACATAGCTACTGGATAGGCTTTCCAGATAATTAGACAGTTCTTTCAATTTATTAGTCATGGAATCACGAAGCCTTCTATCCAACACCTCTATAGTTTCAAGTATGCTAGACATCTCAGCAACTGCTATTTCACCAGCGGCAGAGGGTGTAGGTGCTCTCATATCTGCCACTAAATCAGCTATGGTAAAATCTGTCTCATGGCCTACAGCGGATATCACAGGAATTCTAGATCGAAATATAGCCCGTGCTACCTTTTCTTCGTTAAAGGCCCATAATTCTTCTATGGAACCCCCACCCCTACCTACAATAAGAATATCTATATCATCCCGAGTATTGGCATAGTCTATAGCAGCACTTATCTGATCCTTAGCATTCTCACCCTGAACCGCTACAGGTATTACCAGAATATCCACTGTTGGATTTCTCTTGGATATTACCTTTATAACATCATGGACAGCAGCTCCAGTGTGGGAGGTTATAATACCAATTTTTCTAGGATAGGGTGGTAGCGGCTTTTTATATTCTTGGCTAAATAAGCCTTCTTTCATCAGCTTATTTTTTAAATCTTCTAAAGCGGCATATAGCTCCCCAATACCATCCCTTTCCATATACTGTACATATAGTTGGTATTGCCCATCCCTGGCATATAAGGAAATATTGCCTCTAACTATAACAGACATACCATCGGTTGGTATAAAGTTAAGACTATAACCATAATTCTTAAAAAAAACACATTTAATACGTGCCTGATTATCTTTAAGAGTAAAATACATATGTCCAGATGAGTGTAGTTTGAAATTGGATATTTCTCCTCTTATCCATAGATTTTGAAGCACAAGATCCTTATCCATAAGGCTTTTTACATAGTTGTTAACCTGTCCTATTGTGAAGATTTGTCTATTCATTTCCATAGGCTGCTTGCACAGTATTTTCCAATAACATTGTTATGGTCATAGGCCCAACCCCTCCAGGTACAGGAGTAATCCATCCTGCCTTATGGACAGCTTAATCAAAGACTACATCTCCCTTTAATTTTCCGTCTACCCTGGTAGTACCCACATCAATAACAATAGCCCCATCTTTGATGTATTGATCATCTATTGACTCAGGCCTACCCATAGCAACCACCAGTATATCTGCATTTTTTGCTATCTCCTTAAGATTCTTAGTTTTAGAATGGCATATTGTTACTGTTGCATTCTCTCTAAGTAGCATTATGGATACTGGTTTGCCAACAATATTGCTACGCCCAATTACTACTGCATGCTTGCCAGCAATATCTTGGCCTGTTTCCTTTATCAAAGTAATTATCCCTTTTGGAGTGCAAGGTTCAAAGCCCTTTTGTCCTACAAAAAGTTTTCCCGTGGTTAATGGATGGAAACCATCCACATCTTTTTTAGGATCAATGGCACTTATGACAGCTTCTGGATCTATATGATTAGGTAAAGGCAGCTGTACCAGTATACCATGAATATCTTTATCATTATTTAGTTTATCAATTTCTTGTAGCAGAACATCTTGAGAAACATTTTCGTCCATATAAATGACTCTAGACTCAATACCTATCTCTTTACATGCCTTTTCCTTATTTCTTACGTAAATTTGAGAGGCAGGATCCTTACCAACCAGTATAACAGCTAAACCGGGTACAAATCCCCTCTCCCTACTTAGCCTTTCAATATCTTCCTTTAATGAGATTCTTATTTTATTGGCAATTGCCTTTCCATCTATTATCTTAGCTGCCAATTTAACAACCTCCTTTAATAAACCTGTTGTAACAACCAACAATTATTTCTGTAGCCATTATGATTATAGGTATAGATTAAACTAGCATAAGGTGTTAACTTTTATTCAGGTAATTTGATAATCAGCATTATACTTTTTTAAACCTAATAGAGCAACTCCAACGGCGTTGTCTTTTGATAAATCTGGATTAGCAAAGAACAACCTTATGGAACTATCCAACTTATTAAGCCTTTTTTCAAGATGTTGCCGTATTATACTATTGGACGAAACTCCACCTACCATTAAAATGTTTTTAATATTTCTTTCTTTAATGGCATTTTTAATCCATTTCTCCAGGGTCTTAACCAAACACATGAAGACCGCCAAGGCAATGTCAGCTGGATTTTCCCCTGCTTCTATTAATCTTCTTGCATGAGTTTCTGCCCCAGAAAATCCAATCTCATGTCCCCTTACAAATGAAGGAATAACTACCTTTCCTGGCTGCCCTTTAAGAGCCAACTCCTCCAATTTAGGCCCTGCTGGGAACAGAAGTCCTAAAGCCACGCCTACTCTATCAACAAACTGACCAGCATGTAAATCCTGAGTCTCGCCAATTATATGTATATCAAAGCCAGTTTTTTTTCTATGTACCTCCAGCATCTCCGAGGTTCCTCCAGAAAGATGAATAGCCACAAACTTATCTTCATCTAAACCTTCCACTGAGGATAGGCCTGCCATTACATGGCCT
>JAAYKZ010000401.1 GCA_012522165.1 Clostridiales bacterium | reverse complement strand
GAGTTAATAAGGGGTGACACAAAGAAGGATATAAAACCTATCAGCCATGGCAAAACATATAATAAGCCCCATCTTGCCTTTTGCTGTTCATAGGATTTATATTTCTTCTTTGTTTTTGCTTTTATTTTTGTTTTAGCTCCTAAATTTAAATTAACTTTCATTATTGCCACCACCTACATAATAATCTTCTGCTCCCACATCTATGCCTTCAACAGAAACTGGTTCGGGGTTGTAATTAACTATAACGTAAACACCGTTTTCATAGACTGTTTTGTAAACCCCTTCTTCAAGTTTCTCATGGGAAATTATACCTTGATTATTTACCTGCTTTAATACATCATTTACTTCATGATAGATATCTCTGGCAGGTTCAAGCCATTCCTTGTAGTTTATAGAATACAAGTATTCAAAGTAGGTATCTTTTACCTTTTCGTTTGCCTCATAGCACCATACGAAATGAACATTAGAGCCATATTCCAAACACCTTAAAACGTACTGGCGATAATTTGTATAAGTAGACAAATTGTAGGGCGCACCTGTGTATTCAATAAATCCCCTAACCACCATCTGGTAGAAAGGAATCTCTTCATCTTCTATTTTAAAATTACTAGTGCCTAGTGGTGCATGGGTTATATGGCTAACATATTGCCAGGTATATGCATTTCCGCCTCTAGCCATAATATCTAAATCCCTTTGATTAATGTCTTCTAGAGCATTAATAGAAATTTGTTCTGACTCAGTGCGATCAATCTGCTTATTTTTTCGATAATCGCTATTGAGCTCATCAGCTAGATCCCTTAAAGAGAGACCCTTTAGTCCAAGCTTAGATACACTATTTAACATACCAGAGACATACCCCTCCACAAGCCTTGGAGATAAGACATATGAAGGTGTACGATCATTATCCCGTTCATTGAGAGCATAATCAAATGGGAAAACTGCTGCCGGTATTTCCATTAGCCTTCTAGCTGCACCAGTAATTACGTTAAAGCCTAATCCTGCGGTATTGTAAACCCTCAATAGAGCCACATCTGGGTAAAGGGAAATACCTTCTTCCTCAACATACTTGATAAAGTTACTTAGACCACTTTTACCTCCTATAGTCCTGTCAACTGATATAGATTTTGGGACTCTGTGATATAGGCCACCATTAAACCATCCGCTGTACTTAAGTTTTATGTTGTCAATATTTTGATCCTTAATTTCAGACAAAATCAACTTTGCTTGTTCAAATGTGGTCATGGGCTCCAAGGCCCTATATGGTACTCCAACAAAATGCTTTCGGGTAGATATATTGCCAATTAACTCTAAGTAAAAAGGTGTATTATCATCAGCATTCCTTTGATTTTCTTTAAGCATATTATTTTGTATCAAATATTGTTGATAATATTTTGCCATTCCTTCATAGGAAGCATCTTCATCATTTAAGAAGACATAACGAACCACATAATCTGTTTGCATAGGATCTCGCTGGTAACGTGGAAAGGTACGCTTCTTATCCTCTGATACCAATTCCACATTATCCTTGTTTACTACATAGAAACTGGGGTAAACGTAGTTATAACTGTTTTCCCTTCCGCCAACATCGGCATTAATTGCAGCAATAGCAGCTCCTTCTTCAATAATGCCAAGCATGGCGCTTTTATCTTTAATTATTCCGAAAACCGGCATTCTTGCCTTTTCTCCTTTTATAAAAGACTCCATATCAGCTACTGTCAAATCCCTTCCGTAGACATCTTGTCTGTAAGGAGGATATTTAGCTTTTCCATTATTGAAATATATGAGTGCTCCTGAGCCGTCTGGCACAAAAAGTGCTCCTTTTTCATCAGGGCCTCCAGCACCAAAGAAGCTTAAAACACCTAATTCATAAATTGGATACTCTTTGGTATATTGAATCTCTTCAACGGGTACTTTTACCACCAGGCTGTCATTATCTAATCTATATTCAATGGTCACAATAAATACTCGGTGCTCTGGTCTAGTTTGAGACAGGCCCTGCTCTTGCAGGTCATAGATCAAATCCTCTTCGGTGTAGCCCGCAAGTTCAAAAGCCTCTATAGTACGATTAAGAAGAGCACCTGATAAGCCGTCATTCCTTACATAGACACCCTCATTCTTATCTTCCCTATATGCAAATCTCAATGCCCGCAGCAGTGTTTTATCATCTGTCTTGCTTAGTATCTTTTCCTCAAACCGTTCTTTACTAATCAATTTAGGTAGATCCTCTAAAGTCTTTTTCACAGTACCAAATTTATAGTATACCTTGATGCCATCGGGCAGCAGTTCGAAATCTACCTGTTCCCGGGCTACACTATCAACATATGAATTGGTCTGATTCAACTGCCCAAACTCGTTGTTAAAATCTACAATTAACTGGGCTGATAACAAATCCTTTTTTTCTCCGGAAGCAACTGGATCCGAGTCCCTATCCACTGGATTGCTTCGCCAGACGTTGCCACTCCTTTTATCCAACACAGCAATTTCTGCTGTTTGATCATTTATATAAAGCTGTAGATTTTCATTTTCCATTATTCCTTTCATATCTGGCAGAAGAGAACTGGTAAAAGCAGCCTGTATAGGTTCATCTTGTTGGAGCTGTATATCTTTAATCCCGCCAGTGGTTGTTTCAGTTGAACAGCCTGTAACAAGGATCAGCAAACACAATATATATATAAATAATATTTTAAATATTTTCATCCTACAGTCCTCCTTCAGAATCGAAGCTGAATCTCTCTAAAGATTGTGAATCCAAACGCCAGTAGCTGCTGTATCAAACTAAAGAACAAGAGACATAAGAAGGCCATAAATCCAATAGCTCCAACTGTCAAAAGCATACTGCCCACTGTTTTGGATGGTGTGAATTGATGCACCGTCATATTGCCAACAAAGAGTAGGTAAAGAGTCCATAAAGCAGCAAAACTTTGCATAAAGAAGTAGAAGGAAGTTTCGTCTGCAGATATATAATTGCTCAGCCAAACCCATGGAATCCCAATTAAAATCAAGGGAGTTAAAGCAAAACATGTTGAAACAAATATTTCTGAAAACTTACCTTCACCGTCTATCAAGGTAGTTAATGACCAATTGGCTATTGACCAGAATAATACAGGTACTACAACATATACGCTTTTCATAAGGCTGTTAAATTCTTTAGGATTGTTATAATTGACCAAGAAACCATTATACTGGTCTTGTAACATCCTAGTAAGACACAATAGTGCCAGGATAATAAATGAAATAATAATATTGGTTCTCTTATCCCTTCTATATTTGAGCTCCCAGTATTCGTC
>JAAYKZ010000400.1 GCA_012522165.1 Clostridiales bacterium | reverse complement strand
GCCAGAAAAGAGCATTTAAGCAAGTAAAGATTTATTTTATCTAGTTATATTTTTCTTATATTAAAATATATCTGATATGGCTCATAACCAATATCCCTTATTCTTCTAAACTCTATAGCCGGGTCTTGGTTTACAGTCTTAAAGAAATAGCGCCATTCCCCCCATTGGCGTTCGTTTTCCATAATTATTTCTGAGGCAATATCATCATTATCAACAAAAAGAATTCTTTCTTGCTCGCATATACCTGCTAAAACATCAGGCCCGTATCTGAAGGCACCTATTCTTTCATCATCAGGGAGGGTAATAAAGTCAATACCAATAGGTAATATGATACTGATCATATCACCTGCGCCCCATTGCCGCTGTATCCTATAGAAGGTATTTTTATCTGATGTTTTCCCATGAAGCTTTCCATTAACATAAATAGATGCCTCTGATTTAATCCATTCAGGTATCCGCAAATTAATGCTGAAACTCTTTGGAGAGGAGGTTTGTACTATAAAATCATACTTTCTATAATCTGGGATATTTTCATGGATAGCTGTTATTTCATTTATTTCTTGATATCCTGCAGTATTGGAGGAATCCAAATAACTACCGCTCATGTAATCTTGTTTTTGTTGAAGTTGAATCTCCACTTTATCTATTTGGGCCCTCAATTCAGATGAGAAATACTGACAAATATAAATTTCATTGTTATCCTGATAGTAAATACCCCTGTTTAAAGCAGCATTTTCCTGCACCATGGTTCCATGGCAGCAGAAAAAGCTATCTGTCTCTTTACTCCAGTCTTTACAAAGCCCAGCTTTCATTGGAAGGAAATATGTCAACAGTCCCTTTTGGGGATAATTATGCCGGTTTCCAGTGAGTGAATACTCCCTGTAGTAAGACTGTGCCATTATACCATTATAAAGATTATATTCTATGTATTGCATATATTGGGGATGGCCAGTTTGCCTAAATAAGAATTCTGCTAAGCGTATCATATTATATACGGTACAGAACTCCTGATTCTTATCACCTAAACGTTTTTTAAACTTCATTTTGGGCATCCATATTTCTCCTGAGGTTTGTCCCCCCGTAACCAAATATCCCCTATCTGTTACTGCACATTTCCAATAAGCTTTTACAATATCCAGCCATTTTTCTTCTCCAGTTACTTCATAAGCTCTAGCACATCCTAGGGCTTCAGGAATAGTTGTATTAGCATGCATATTCGTCAGAGGATCTTTGCCTTCTAGCAGGGGTTCAAAAAGCCTGCCTCTATAATAGCGTTCCATTAAAGTCTTGTACTTTTCCTTACCTGTAATGTGAAAGAGATCTGCCCAGACTTCAAGCATTCCCCCAGTCTCTACATCCAAAATATCATCAAATTCTTCCCTGGTATATTTTCCACTCCACTCAAAAAACCAGTCGGCAAAATTATCTGCTATCTCTAATGCCTTTTCATTTTGTGCATAGCGATACATGTCAACAAGGCCCATAAATATTTTGTGAATATTGTATTGGGGCGCCCAAATAGGTTTACCTTTTGCAATCCAGTAAAGATATTTTTCTGGAATTGCCGCTACCCACTGGCCTCCATTATCTCTCTGGCATTTAGCCAGTTCATCAACTATGGAGTCTGCTTTTGCTTTCAACTGCATGTCTCCAGTTTTATGGTAATGAATTGCTGCCGCAGATAACCAATGACCTAAAAAGTGACCCCTCATCTGGCAAACAGGTGTCTCCCAACCGCCATGGGCATCATCTGGGATGGTTCTGCCAGAATATCGTCCAGCTTCAAGCTTATAATTAAACAATAGATTGTCAATGGAAAGGCTCATTAAATAGGCACGATTTTCAGCTTCCCTTCGCAACAATTCACTGTCATTAATAGCAACACATTTTCCTTTTATTTCTTTCATCTTGCTAATACCTCCTACAATATTCTCATCCTTTAAACCCAGATACTCCCAAATCATGAAATGAAATCTAATGGTCTCATATATGATATCATTTTTATATTGATTAAAACAAGGATTATGATGGAATTTATAGAAAGAGAAATAATATAAGAAAAGAACAAAAAGAAAGGAATAAGTCAGATGAATGTATTGAAAGAAGCCTGCGTGGGTAGTTTTTTAGAAGCTAAAAAGGCCTATGAATTAGGTGCAGACAGAATAGAGCTATGTGATAACTTGGGAGAAGGAGGTACTACACCTAGCTTTGGCACAATTAAAATGGCTATAGATTCTTTAAATATTCCAATTTTCCCGATTATCCGTCCTAGAGGTGGAAACTTTATATATTTTATATATAATGAAGAAGAGGTCAAAATCATGGAAGAAGATATAGAGATATGCCAGTCTTTAGGTGTAGATGGAATAGTCATTGGCGCTCTTACTCCCGATAACAATATAGATGAAGATATAATAAAAAAACTAGTTAACAAGGCAGAGGGATTAAGTATCACCTTTCATATGGCATTTGATTTTATAGAGAATAAGAAGGCTGCATTAGATAGACTAGTGGATATAGGCATTCATAGAGTCTTAACTAAAGGGGGCTTAAAAAGCGCAATCCATAACTTGGACACCCTGAAGAAATTAAATCAATATGCGGGAGACAGAATTACAATACTGGCCGGTGGAGGAATTACACAATATAATTATAAAGAAATAGCTAATAAAACCGGGATAAAGGAGGTTCATGGTACAAAAATTGTTGGAGATCTAAAAGCTTAATTACCTATTCCTTTTCATTTTCATTTCTCATATATTCCGATATATTCTTTTTAGTTTCCGCAGAGAGCTCGTCTATAAGGTAATTAGGCTTTGTTTTGTGTTTTGCTTGATAGGCCTGCATCGCCCCTTCACTGGCCCTTTGAATTTCTTCTATTAATTCTCTAGCAGATAATAAAGCTGCTCCCTTTCCCCTTATTATAATCTGTTCCAAAGCATCAGAAGTTGCTACAGTTATATGATACTTTTTATGATGATCATGTACAAACTTCTCAATGTAATGATCTGCCGTCTGGGCTTCCTTAGTATATACTATATAAATGTTATTATGAGTAAGCACCTCTTCCCTATGACCTTTAACACGGTAAGCATCAAATACCACAATAATCTTACATTTTCGAATCCCCTGATAATTACTTAAAGATTCCACCAATTTAACTCTTGCAGCATCCATGTTTTCATATGCAATTTCCTTAAGTTCAGGCCATGCAAAGATAACATTGTAACCATCTACAAGAAGATACTCCTCTTTTGGCTCTTCCTTTTGTATTATTGTGCTGCTTATAGTACGGGGCCTGTAATAACTCTCCCGCGCTGATTTCCGTTTCTTCCAAGAAGACTTTTTACCTTGATTAGCATAATAGGTTCTGTTTATAATCTCGTCAATTTCTTCTAGGCTTATCCATTTTTCCTCTCTAGCTCTAGGTTTATTGGCCACTGCTTCTTCCACTGATTCTTTTTTCCTCTGCTCCAAATAACTTTCAACATGCATATGGTCTATAACCTTATCCCAACTAACGGAAAACCCAGCACCATTTTTACAGAATATAGAGCCTGTTGGATTTTCTGCATCTTTTTCTGGATCGTATCCTATGCTCTTTATGACCTCAGAACTATTGTGACATGGCTCATACCCTTTTAAACTGCAAAACAGTCGCCCCTGACCTTTGGTATATGCAGCCACCTTGGAATGGTAGTTTCTCATGTTAACCACAGGGGCACTTCCCCCAAGGACTACCCAACCATCCTTTGCCTCCAATATTTGGTAAGTTCCATGCATCTGCTCTATATCCGTCATAGCCCTACCCACCATTTTCTCAGGAATTTCCAGTCGGAATGTATAATAGGGCTCGAGCAGTATAGATTCAGCCTGCATTAACCCCTGGCGTACAGCCCGATAAGTGGCTTCCCTGAAATCTCCCCCTTGTGTATGCTGTTTATGAGCCCGTCCACTGACCAAGGTTATTTTTATATCCGTAATGGGGGATCCCGTTAGTACGCCTTTATGTACTTTTTCCTCTAAATGGGTTAGGATTAGATTTTGCCAGTTTTTCTCTAACACATCTTCGCTGCAATTCAGAGCAAACTGAAGTCCACTGCCCCGCTCTCCCGGCTCCAACAATAAATGAACCTCTGCATAATGCCGCAATGGCTCAAAATGCCCTACCCCTTCTACAGTGTTGCCTATGGTTTCCTTATATAAAACTCTTCCTGAATCAAAGGTCACATCAATATCAAAGCTTTCTTTTATAATGCTTTGCAATATCTCTATCTGCACTTCTCCCATAATCTGTGCTTGTATTTCCTGTAGCTCCTCATCCCACACAATTCTTAGCTCTGGCTCTTCTTCCTCAATTTCCCTGAGCTTAGGAAGCATGGCTCTCGGATCACAGCCTTCAGGTAGCACAATCTGATAGGTCAATACAGGTTCTAGTAAAGGGGTTCTGGAAGCATGCTCTATCCCTAAACCTTCTCCTGGCCGTATCTCACTAAGCCCTGTTACCGCACATACTGCCCCTGCCTCTACCTCATCAACAACTTCATACTTATCCCCTGAATAGATGCGAATCTGATTAACTTTCTCCTCCCATTTGCCGTTGGTCAAGGCATCCCTTACCTTCAATTTGCCCCCTGTAATTTTCATATGGGTAAGACGATTTCCCTGCTCATCTCTAGATATCTTGAATATTTTTGCGCCAAATTCCTCTGGATATGCAGGAGTCTGAGTATACTTCACAATACTTGTTAAGAAAGTCTCAACACCTTCCAACTTTAAAGCGGAGCCAAAAAAACAGGGAAAAACCTTTCGCTTCTTTATAAGCCTTGCAATCTGTGAAGTATCTATATGCCCTGTTTCTAAATATGACTCCATAATTGCTTCATCGCACATGGCTAGTTGATCGTAAAAGTCTTCTTCATCGTCATTTCCAAATTCTATACAGCCATCGTCTAGAAATTTCTTTAACTCGGTTAGCAATTTCTCTTTATCAGTTCCTATTTGGTCCATCTTGTTGACAAATAGGAAAACAGGAATTTTATATACATCAAGCAAACGCCATAGGGTCTGAGTATGCCCTTGTACACCATCGGCGCCACTTATTACTAAAATAGCATAATCTAATACCTGAAGGGTTCTCTCCATTTCAGCTGAAAAATCCACATGGCCAGGGGTATCCAGTAGGGTAATCTCAGTACCGTCTACTTCAAATACAGCCTGTTTAGAAAAAATAGTAATTCCCCTAGCTCTTTCCAGCTCATTGGTATCTAGATAAGAATCCCTCTTGTCTACCCTACCCATTCTTCGAATTTTGCCGCTAATATAAAGCATAGCCTCTGATAAGGTAGTTTTACCTGCATCTACATGTGCTAATATTCCAATAACTAGTTTCCTCATATCCTAACTCATATCCCTCAATACAAATTTCTTATATATTTATATATGTAGTTTACCATAAGATAGGCTCTTCAACAAT
>JAAYKZ010000399.1 GCA_012522165.1 Clostridiales bacterium | reverse complement strand
CATCTTCTCCCATAAATAATACTACTAAGAGTAAGAAGAAGAATAGCAATTCGCTGCCTTCATCAAAGAGTCCACAATTGCAGAAAATAATTACCAACAGGAGGAAAAAGAATAACAAACTGTCATCAGAACCTCCGAAGAAGGACATACCCATACCCCCTTATAGTTTTTGCTTGTTTCTGAGTGTCACTTATATACTGTATTTCAATATCATTATATGTTTATTAACTATAAAGGTGAATGAGTGTGTTTATTTATTTAAAGTGTGGCAGCCAATCCTTGTTTACTTCAAACATTTCATCTACCATATCCTTAATTTCCTGCAGACTTAGTACAGCTGATGTTAATGGATCCAGGCAGATAGCATGGAATACCTTTCTCTTATCTCCTGTAAGGGCTGCCTCTACTGCTAGTTCCTCACATCCTGCATTAATGTTGTTTAGTATAGCCAATTGTGGTGGCAATGGGCCTACATGAATTGGATCAAGGCCTCGTCTTGAAGCTAGCACCGGTACCTCTACACAGCAGCCTTCAGGTAGATTGTCAATAAGTCCAAAGTTACGGACATTGCCATTGAATTCGAACATGGTTCCATCTCCTAAGACTGCATTGAAAATATAAGCTGCATATTCTTGGCCTCTCTCTAGGTCAATCTTTTCTTGATTTAGCCATTCTTTGATCTCGTCTTTCCAGGTATCCTCTCGAGCTAGGTATTCTTTTAGAATATATGCATATTCTCCTGGATTCCATCCAGTTCCATGAGTGCAGTATTTCTCGATAAGATCAGGTCTCTTTCGAAACCAAGCATTGTATTCGGAATTATGACCGCTTGATTCGGTTACATAATAATCAAGATGCAAGAACATCTCGTTTCTAACCTGCTCTTCATTGTATATATCAGGATTTTCAGTTATAGCTTTGCGGATAAGTGGATAAGCATCTTGGCCATTCCATTTAAATTCTAAATAGAAAGCTTGATGGTTTATACCTGCACATTTATAGGTAATCTCATCCATAGGAGCACCGATCCACCTAGCTAGCATATGGGCAGTACCCTGAACACTGTGACAAAGTCCTGTAATAGTCAATTCTGGATACTCAGCTTGCATAGCTCTGCATAGCATAGCCATAGGATTTGTATAATTAAGTACTATAGCATTGGGACAATACTCTTTTATATCCTTACAGATATCTAGCATTACTGGAATGGTTCGCAGTGCTCTAAAAATCCCTGCAGGGCCTCTTGTATCGCCCACATTGATGTCAACTCCATATTTTTTAGGGATTTCAATATCATGTCGCCATACCTGTACCCCACCTTGCAGAATGGTAATAACTACCCCATCTGCATCCTTAAGGGCCTCTACCCTGTCGGTAGTCGCAATAACCTTTGCTCCATAATTTCCTTCTTCGATAATTCTGTCTACAGCCTGATGAATATAGGAGAGACGTTCTTCATCAATATCCATAAGGGCTATAGTTGCATCATGGAAGGCTGGGAATGATAAAATATCCCTAACTAGACTTCTAGTAAATCCAAAGCTGCCCGCACCAATAAAAGCAAATTTTGTCATATACCAACACTCCTTCTTATGTTTTGTCCATAGATAAACAATAAAACTTCTAGTAAGTTGCTTATCCATCTTCATTTTATCTGATGTCCTGAAAATGTAAATGGTATAAAGTCCAAAAAACATGGTATAATGTCAGATATATGGGGGTGTTTAAATGAACGGCAACAGCTGTAGTATAGCTTTTGGATATGGTAATTCGTCTACTTATAAAAACCATGATCTCATAGTATATCACTATGGATATGAAAAATGTAAAGCTAAGCATTATTGGGCAGGAGTAAGAGATCATTATCTTATACATTATATTATATCAGGCAAAGGCACATTTATCTATAACGATAAAACTTATCATCTTGAGCAAGGGCAGGGCTTTTTGATATGTCCAAATATCCTTTCCTACTATCAGGCCGACAAAGATCAACCCTGGGAATACTGTTGGGTAGGATTTCAAGGACGTAAAGCTCAGCATTATTTGAACCAGCTAAATTTAAGTGTAAGTCAGCCTATATTCAATTGTCAGCCCAATGATTCTATACTTTTTATAGTAAAAAAAATGATAGAATCAAAAACCATAACCAAAGGAAGGGATTGGATATTGACTGGTCTAGCCTATCATTTCCTTGCTGAAATAATGCAAAATGAAAGCTACTTTAATCAAGCCCAAGACACCAAGAATTATTCTGAAATGTACGTGAAAAAGGCGGTAGACTTTATAGAAAAAAACTACTCACGTAAAATCACTGTTGAAGATATTGCCGACTATGTAGGTATTAATAGAAAGTATCTAAGTAGCCTTTTTAAGGAAATAATGAATACCTCCCCACAGAGCTTCCTAATAAATTATCGCATGAACAAGGCATGCATACTCCTATCCCAAAACCTATTGTCTATAGCCCATGTAGCACATTCAGTGGGATACAATGATCCCTTACTCTTTTCTAAGATGTTTAAAAAATGCAAAGGCATGGCACCTTCACAATATAGAAAGAGACTTATGGGCCAGTTATAATTTAATCTGTTTTACTAGTATAGCAATCAGCATTCACTATTTGTAATGGCTATTGGCCTACAATAATACCTCAATTCTTTTTATAACAAAAAGATCCTAGTCCTTAAACTAGAATCTTTTTGTTATTCATTATTTTACATTAATAGTTAAGTTCTTATACCCAGGACTCAAGCTTTAATCTTCTCCCAGCTTAATAGCTTGATGAATCTTTATCTTGGATATAATTATACTAAGTACTCCTATTCCTATAGTCAGCATAAATGCTACCACTGAATAAATCTTGATATAATCTTGCCT
>JAAYKZ010000005.1 GCA_012522165.1 Clostridiales bacterium | reverse complement strand
TAGATGAATTTTGCGAACTTATATTGACACTAACCCAATTTAGTGTTTTACTTCACTAAAATATATAGTATAATATATTATTATATGCATCTCTACTGACTGTGATTTAGGCGACATACAAGTTTGAGCAAAACTTAATATTACTATGCTTTGTTGGTAAACTGGTATATTGAATGCATTTATCCTGTATAATGCATTCATTAAATATTTACAACAAGTATTAGGAGGATTTTATATGAAACGCGTGTATAATTTTTCACCGGGACCATCTACATTGCCCCTACCTGTGCTTGAAAAAGCTCAAAAAGAGCTATTAAATTATGAAGGCACAGGTATGTCTACCATGGAGATGAGCCACCGCTCTAAGACCTTCCAAGACATCGTTGATAGCGCTAAAGAATTGCTTATTGAATTAATGGGCATACCAAAAAACTATAAGGTCTTGTTTTTACAGGGAGGGGCCACCACTCAGTTTTCTATGGTGCCTCTAAACCTATTCAACAAAAACAAAAAGGCTGATTATGCTATTACCGGTAATTTTGCTAAGAAAGCAGCACAAGAAGCCCAGCGCTATGGAGAGGTAAATGTAGTTGCCTCTTCCAAGGATAAGGACTTCAGCTATATACCTGATGTTGATTCTATGAAGGCCAGCCCAGACGCTGATTATTTTCACATTACTACCAACAATACCATCTATGGAACCAGATATACCAAGCTACCTGATACAGGGGATGTTCCACTAGTAGCGGATATGTCCTCTAATATACTTTCTGAAGTCTATGATGTCTCCAAATTTGGACTAATTTATGCAGGTGCCCAAAAAAATATTGCACCATCAGGTGTTACAATAGTAATCATCCGAGAAGATCTAGTAGGAAAAGCCATGGATATAACTCCAGTTATGCTAGATTATAAAGTGCATGTTGATAATAACTCATTATACAATACTCCTACCACCTTTAGCATATATATGGCCAAGCTGGTCTTTGAATGGTTAAAGGATCTAGGAGGGGTTCCTGCGATAGAAAAAATCAATATAGAAAAAGCAAAAATTCTATATAATTGCATTGATAATTCCAGCCTGTATAAAGGTACTGCTAATCCTAAAGATCGTTCAATTATGAATGTCACCTTTACATTGCCCAGTGAGGAACTAACCGCTAAGTTTATTAAGGAAGCAGAACAAAATGGGCTAGTCTCACTCAAAGGTCACAGATCTGTTGGTGGTATAAGGGCCAGTATCTACAATGCAATGCCCATAGAAGGAGTAAAAGCTCTAGTAGATTTCATGAAGAAGTTTGAGCTAGAAAATAAGTAACAAAACTTAAGAAAAGAGGGTTAGTATGTATAGGATAAAAGTATTCAACAATATCTCCGAAACAGGTTTGAAGCTATTACCAGAAAATAAATATGAAGTTTCTTCAGATGTATCAGATCCTCATGGCATTTTGCTCCGAAGCTATAGCTTGCATGACATGGATGTTCCCTCTTCCCTGCTAGCAGTAGCTCGTGCTGGAGCAGGAGTAAACAATATACCTGTAGATAAGTATACAGAGAAAGGTATTGTTGTGTTTAACACTCCTGGAGCTAACGCTAATGCTGTAAAGGAATTGGTACTGGCAGGGATATTGCTGTCCTCTAGAAAAATTATAGAAGGAATTCAATGGGTAAATTCCCTTAAAGGCAGCGATGTAGATGTAGCTGCTATGGTGGAAAAAGGAAAGTCCCAATTTGCAGGACCTGAAATAAAAGGTAAGAAAATTGGTATTATTGGTTTGGGTGCTATTGGAGTAATGGTAGCCAATGACGCCCATGCTATTGGAATGGAAGTAGTTGGTTATGATCCTTTCATTTCAGTAAGTTCAGCCTGGAAATTATCTAGAGGAATACACAGGGCTGAAACATTGGATGATCTTTTGGCTGATTCCGATTATATATCTATCCACATCCCCCTAACAGACAGCACTCGGGGAATGGTCAATAAGGAAACTATCGCAAAAATGAAAAAGGGCGTTCGTTTATTGAACTTCTCTAGAGGACAACTGGTAAATGACGACGACTTGCTAGAAGCATTAGCTAACGGTCATATTAGCAAATATGTAACCGACTTCCCCAATGAAAAGCTCATAGGTGTAGAAAATATTATAGCTATTCCTCATCTTGGAGCTTCTACTCCCGAGTCAGAGGAAAATTGTGCATATATGGCAGTTAGCGAACTTAGAAACTATCTTGAATATGGAAATATCACTAACTCTGTAAACTATCCCGAGTGTGAACTATCACCTGCTGCTGATTCAATACAAAGAATAACTCTAGCTCACAAAAATGTTCCTAACATGGTAGGACAAATTACTTCATGCCTGGCAGCAGAGCATATAAACATATCCAATATGATAAATAAAAGCAAGGGAGGATATGCTTACACCATTATCGATATAGAAACTGAAATCAAAGAAGAAACACTGCAACATCTCACTTGCATCCCAGGTATCATAAAGGTTCGAACTATAAAGTTTGATTCATAACTAAACTGGATTTAAGCCGTTGATTATGATTAATCAGCGGCTTCTCTTTTATATCAACTATATTTGCAAGGGATAAAAATAAGTTATACAATATAGCTACAATTATATAAACATAATTATATTCAATGGAGGTTATTAAATGGTCTACGATTTTGATAAAGTAATAGAACGCAGAAATACCCATAGTGTAAAATGGGACAATTTAGATAAAAGTTTTGGCGCAGATGATATCCTTCCCATGTGGGTAGCAGATATGGATTTTGCCAGCCCAAAGCCTATTTTAGAAAGTATAGAAAAAAGAAGCAAACACGGGATTTTTGGCTATACTACCCGACCAGAATCTCTTCATGAATCAATTATTAATTGGGTCAAAAAAAGGCATGGATGGGATATTAAAAAGGAGTGGATTGTATATTCTCCTGGAGTAGTTACGTCTTTGAACTTGGCTGTTATGTCCTTTACCCAGCCTGGAGATTCTGTAATTATTCAATCACCAGTTTATCCACCTTTTTTCTCCGTAGTCAAAAACAATGATAGAACCTTAGCCCTTAATCCTCTTATTGAAAATTCCGGGTATTATACCATAGATTTTGAAGACTTGGAGAAACATATGGCTTCCGGGTGTAAGATGATGATCCTTTGCAGCCCCCATAATCCTGTAGGTAGGGTATGGACTAGAAGTGAACTGGAGAGGATAGCAAAGCTGTGTGAAGAATACCAAGTATTGTTGGTGTCAGATGAAATTCACTCTGACCTTATACTGCCTGGAAATAATCACATACCCATAGCAACTGTGTCAGAGTATATTAAGCAAAACTCTATTACTTGTATAGCACCTAGCAAAACCTTTAATATTCCAGGGCTAACCACATCAGCGGTTATTATACCCAATCCAAAGCTAAGGATTGCTTTTCTTAAAACAATAAACAGAATCGGAATAGCAATGAGCAATATTTTCGGCATTGTAGCTACGGAAGCTGCCTATACCCATGGAGAGCCATGGTTGGAAGATTTGCTTAAATACTTGGATGGCAATATTGATTATTTAATAAAATACATCAAAACCAACATTCCTGAAATTAAAGTTACTAAACCCCAGGGTACCTATTTGGTTTGGCTGGACTGTAGAGCTCTTAACATGGATGGAAAAACTCTGCACAGGTTTATGATTGAACAAGGTAAGATAGGTCTTAATAATGGATTGGATTTTGGTCCAGGTGGTGAAGGTTTTCTAAGGATAAACATAGCCTGCCCTAGGGCTACCTTGGAGGAGGGCCTAAAGAGAATAAACAAGGCAGTAGAAAAATGGAGAAATCTTAATAGTTAAAGAGATTCCAAGGATATATATCATGGGGTAGGCTGATAAAGGTCATGGGCTTCTTTAAGGTTGGATGCAAAAGACTAATGGATTTAGACCAAAGGGCGATTTGCTGCCCCGATTTGTTTAAGCTTTGCCCATACTTTTGATCACCATATAGGGGGTGTCCAATTTCGGCAAACTGTACCCGTATCTGATGAGGACGGCCGGTATGAAGATCTATTTCCACCAAGGCCATGCCTGATGACTGTCCAATAACCTTGTAATCCAGTATAGCTTTTTGGGCTCCCTCAATACTACTGTCTACAGCTTTTACTATATTCCTGCGTCTATCCTTGATAAGATAGTGCACAAGATTTTTCTTAGACTTAACTGGCGGTATCCCATGGATTACCGCCATATATTTTTTACCAAATTGCCTAGTACGTATTTGCTCAGATAGCCGGGAAGCTGCTTTTGAGGTTTTGGCAAAAACCATAACCCCTCCCACAGGCCGATCCAATCTATGAACTAAGCCCAGATAAACATTGCCAGGTTTATTGTACTTTTCTTTAATATATTCTTTTAACAGTGTCAGCATATCCTTATCCTCTGATCTATCCTGTTGGGACGGTATATTGACAGGTTTTTCTACAACAAGCAAGTGATTATCCTCGTATATTATGTTTATGTGGGAATAATGTATTTGTCTCAAGAATAGTCCTCCATTATAATTAAACTCCAGTATGGTTCATGCAAAATTGATCTTTCCCTTTTTTATTTTTTCTTTTTGCTTCTAAAAAGGGATATACTGCCAAACCCACTTATAATGGCAATATAATACCCAAAATCATAAGTCCAGCCATTGTTATAAACTTCGTATATTCGAATTTTGCTATCAAATATACCTATTATAAGAGATATAGGTGCCATCCAGCCATGCCATATACCCCAGAAAAAGCCGGCAGGCCTTTGCTCAGTATTGCGTCCATCACCTGGTACGCATCCTGCTAGAATCATTACCATGAATACAATCAAAAGGGAAATAGATAATAATCTCAAAATTTCTAATCTCAAATTTATGCTCCCCCTCTACTAATCTATAACTCCCTATCTGCTAATATATTTTCTAGTCAAGCTTAATATGACAGTAGCCGTCAGGATTCTTTTTAAGGTATCTTTGATGATACTCCTCCGCATGATAAAAACAAGATAGGGGTTCTACCTCCGTCACAATAGGCTCTTCATACTTTGCCTGCTCTCTTTTTAAGCTCTCATTTATAATCTCCAGATCTTCATCATCAATATAATATATCCCTGTCCTGTATTGACTGCCAACATCATTTCCCTGTCTATTCAGTACTGTGGGATCAATAACACTCCAGAATTTATCCAATAATTCTTTAAGACTTATTATATTTTCATCATATTTCACATAACATGCCTCGGCATGTCCTGTAGCTCCAGTGCATACATCTTCATAGCTTGGATGGGCTACAGTACCATTGGCGTACCCAACCTTGGTATCAACTACACCCTCTATTCTGGACATAAACTCCTCAACGCCCCAAAAGCATCCCCCTGTCAAAACTATTTCCTTCATGCTCTTTCCTCCTATACCCTAGATTGTTCTAGCCTAACAAACCTTTTTCTGCAAAACTAACATATTTATCTCCTGCAACAATTATATGATCCAAAACTTTTATAGAAATACTCTCCAGTGCTGTAGCAATTTTTTTAGTTACACTAATATCCGCTGCTGAGGGACGGGTACTGCCTCCTGGATGATTATGAGCCAGTATTACACTATTAGCCTGATGTCTTAGGGCAGTTTCCACAACTAATCTTGGGTAGACAACTGCTTCGTTAATGGTTCTTTCATGGACTAAATCAGCATGATTTACCCGATTTTGGCTATCTAGGCATATCACATAAAATGCCTCATATATCCGTCCAGCAAGAAGGGATATGGCATACTCCCCTGCCTTGGTTGAACTATTTATAATAGGTTTTTCCCCCCACTTGTTTAAAAAATATCTCCTTGACAGGGATGGTATTAATGATACCAAAATAGCAGTATTCTCTGACACACCACATCTTCTGGCTATATCCTTGGCATCGGCTTCAAATAGTCCTGCCAGGGATCCAAACTCCTTTATCATCCTATGTGCCAGCTCATTGGTATCCTTTCTGGGCACTGCATAAAACAACAAAAGCTCTAGTACCTGATGGTCTTCAAAGGCATCCAAGCCCTCAGACAAATACCTTGCCTTTACCCTTTGCCTATGACCTGCATGAAGATTTTTACTCATAGCCTAAAATAACCCTTTCGGTAATATTTTGGACTATGAAAATAGTTCTACAGCTTTACAAAAAATCCTTCATAAAACCCATTAATTTATAGTTCTTTTCTATGCTACACTATTTCTTCGGCTTAGATAACTGTATTGTAGCCCTTCTGCCTGATAACATCTTGCCAGAGCAATGCTTTAATATGGGCTTTACTGCATCCTTATCCACGTCCACAAAGGAAAACTTCTTCATAATATCAATATCCCCGATGGATTCCCTGCTTATCTGGGCATTACTGCATAAAAACCGAACTAACACTTTGGGCTTTAATCTGTCCATCTTACCCACAGAGATAAATAATCTGGCATAATCTCCTGAAGATCCAATATTATCTTCAGAGTAATCGAAAGCTACTTCCTTATTATATACTAAATTCATCAGGGCTGCTGATATATCCACCAGGCTATAGTCCTCATCTAGTTCAGTTACTAAAGGAATAAATTTCTTATAATCATCCTTTTCTAGGGCATTTTTTATACGCCTTAATATACTGCGATATTTTGAGTGAAAAATCTCATCAATGGTTGGTATCTCTTTTCTTTTTATATTGGATTTGGTAGTTTTTTGTATTAATTTTAACATAGAATAATCCTTTGGGGTTACTAAAGAGTAGGCTACACCTTCCCTACTGGCGCGCCCTGTTCTTCCAATCCTATGAACATAGGATTCAGTATCCTGAGGAAGATCATAATTGATAACATGGGATAATCCCTCTATATCGATACCTCTGGCAGCCACATCTGTCGCCACAAGAAATTCTACACTACCCTTTTTAAACCTGTTTAGAGTCTGCAGCCTCTGATTCTGACTCATATCACCATGCATACCCTCTGCATTATAACCCCGGGATTGTAGAGCCTGAGCAAGCTCATCTACCCCCCTTTTTGTTCTGCAAAATATTATAGAGATTGCGGGCTCTTCAACATCCAGTATCCTGCATAGTGACTCAAATTTATCCTTGTTTTTAACTTCATAATAGTATTGTTCAACAGTAGGTATAGTCATAACATTCTTAATGACTGAAATATGCTTAGCATTGGGTTTCATATACCGCTTTGCCAGTTTCTTTATAGCATCGGGCATAGTGGCTGAAAAAATCATGGTCTGCCTGTCTTGGTTTGAAGTCTTAATTATGGCTTCAATATCATGGATAAATCCCATATCCAGCATCTGATCCCCTTCGTCAAGGATAAGGAATTTAATACTCTTTAGGCTAATAACATTTCTTTTAATTAGGTCCAGTACCCTACCAGGAGTTCCTACTATTATATCAACACCTCTTTTAATAGCCTTTATCTGCCTTTCAATAGGTTGTCCACCATATACAGGAAGTAGCTTTGCATTGGTATATTTACTAATACGGACTAATTCATCGTTTACCTGCACAGCCAGCTCCCTAGTGGGAGTCAGTATCAGGCTGTTTATATACCCAGTACTTTCTATGTTATTTAATATAGGTGCCCCAAAAGCCAGGGTCTTGCCGGTTCCTGTCTGGGCCTGGCCGATAACATCATAACCCTGTAATAATACTGGTATAACCTCTGCCTGGATCTTTGATGGTTCTTCAAAACCCATATCGTCTATGGCTCTCAATATTCTCTCATCTAAATTCAAATCGCTAAATCTTATTGTTTTCAAATCCCATCCATCCTTTTCCTGTGCTTCTTGTTTCATATAGACTTTATATAATTTATTATTGCCCCAAGCATATTTTATTTTTCAAAACACAACAAAAACCCTATAGGAAAAATTCCCTATAGGATTTATCATCTTTGTCTAGTTTTATTTCATTTTCTTACGATTTATCAATATGCCCAATCCTGATAGAAGGCTGCCTATTACATAGAATGCCATGGGGGTTGTATCCCTAGTTTTTGGGATAACTCCATCTCCCGGATCTGGCCTTTGGGGATCATCAGGTTTTTCTTCTTCAGTTTGGGCTATAAATATCCATTTTACATCTACAGTTTTACCTTGAAACTCATTCCCTGTCTCAGGTCCGGGCAGATGCACTACTGCTCTTAATTTTTGGGTATCATTCTGGGAAAAGCTGCCTAAACTGATATTGGTTGTGGCAAAATCCATCATACTCCCTGAATATACCTGGCTATCTCCTAAATATACTGTCAATAGAAGTTGTTTAAAAAGATCAGCCTCTCCTTCCTTGGGCACCTCACTCATCCGCTCTGTTCTCATAAAAAGCTCAAAGGGAGCAGTATATTTATTTTCTATTAAAAGGTTTGCTTCATAAGTATCTCCAGGATTCATATTGGTTAAATCAAATAACTTGGCAGATTCAGGTATGACTTCTAAACCTGCCTCCTTCCCCACCAATACCAAATCCTCAGCATGGCTTATACTTTTCCCGTAGGATACAACATTGCCTATAATTAATGAAATCATGCCAAGTAATAAAATAGTCTTTGGCAGTATTCCTTTCATGATCTGCCCTCCTTTGAAGGGGTATTAGGGGAGCGATGCTCCCCTGGGTTAATACCTAAAAGATTCTAAAACTATTTTTTATATTGTTCTTATCTAACTACCATTTAATTTCAGTTTTTTGGTTGATATTCTGCTACACCTTCTGGCAGCTTATTTAGTCCCCATACATGTTTATATGCCTGATGAGAAGCTTGAACTGCCTCAGCTACTACTTCTAGAGAGAATTTGGCTCCCTGATAATCATTGTCAATAGTTTTACCATCAAAATAAACTTGTTCTATTAGTGGGGCTGTCTCTTTATTTTGGGTTAGGATCTCTTTATAATAGAACCAGCCTTCATGATATACCCATTTGTCATCATCACCAACAGAATGTTTCCTATCGTACTTGTGCCAAGAGTCATAACATGTTTTGTTATAATTTCCCATATGACCTATCCATTCCCACCATGGAATTTCTTTATTACACTTCTCGCATTTAACTTTCCACAAACCATCTGGGTACTTCTTATCTGGACCATATACCGTAAGTTTTGTATCCTTTATGGCATAATTTCCTTTATTTTTAGAATTGCTCCATTCCGGTATTAATTTAACTCTTACATATGTTGCTTTAGTACCCTTGCTTACTATAGTTATTTTTTTATCATAATCATCACCTGGATTTACATTTTCTATCGTTTCAAACTCGTTTTCGTTAACCTCAATCTTGACTGTACCAGCATTAAAAATGTTAGTGACTGGAGCTGGATTGTGTGTAAACCACGCCATGGTGCCTCCTGCTATCAATAGTGCCACCAAGGCAAATGTAGTTAATAAAATAAGTTTCTTTTTCATTTTTTTGCTCCTCCTTATTTTTTATTTTTATTTCCTTTAGGTTATTCACCTATGGATTACTACTTTGATTGGTATTAAAGGGCAGTTGATCTATACCCCATACCTTTTGCCAAGCTTCATCGGCAATCTGAACTCCTTCAGCTACCACTTTTAATGTAAATTCTGAGGTTTTATCTTCATATTCTAATTGATTAAATGTAATCTTGACTATCAATGGATCAGTTTCATCTTCCGCAGGAGTTAAGTATTTACTATAATAGAAGTATCTATCGTTAGATTCATTCCATTTTGAATCCACTACTTCTAGTCTTACATCGGGTATAGGAATGTTAGGATCGCTCCACTGGGGAATAAGCCTTACTCTTACATATGTCTTCTTGCTGCCAAGACTCTTTACTACAATATTCTGCTTATACTCGGTACCTTCCTCAACTTCAGTCATATCCTCATCTTCTGATCTTAACACTTCCACCTGTACAGTCCCCATCCTGTACTCATGGCTGACGCTCCCATTATGAGTAAACCAAGCCATGGTACCACCGGATACCAACAATGCAATTAAGAGAACAGCGGATATTAATATATATTTCTTTTTCATAAGCACCTGCTCCCGCAATGTATTTAGCCCATTCAGTGTGGATCGTTTAGTTCCATAGCCTGTTGGCTATGCTTGTTTTGCCCTTGGCTATAAGCAAGTATTTTAGGTATCACTATCCAAAATGCCCCTAGAATCACCAATGAAATATTGCCTTGGATAGAGCTTAAAAATCTGAAGACCATTCCAATAAAGGGTATAATAAAC
>JAAYKZ010000398.1 GCA_012522165.1 Clostridiales bacterium | reverse complement strand
GATAGGAAATGGAGAAGGAGAATGCAGATTTTTTCTTATTGGGTAGCCTTGACGACATAGCCTGGCTATATAATTTTAGATGCAGAGATATAGCATACAATCCTGTAGTCATATCCTATGCCATTGTATCTAAAAATGAGGCCTATTTATTTGTAGATAAGGAAAAGATAAATGGAGAGGTAGAAGTCTTTCTAAGGGAAAATGGAGTAGAAATAAGAGGCTATGAAGAGGTAATAGATTTTCTAAAATCAATAGATAAGAATTCTAAGGTAATTGTAGATAAGGAAAGGATAAATAGGTGGGTTTATAAGGCTTTACCAGAGGAATGCAAAATAATAAATAAAGCAAATATAACTACAACCCTTAAGGCAATTAAAAATCCTATAGAAATTGAAAACCAAAAAAATGCTTATATAAAAGATGGAGTAGCCCTAGTTAAGTTTTTCCACTGGCTAGACAAGAACATAGGTAAAATTGAAATTACTGAAATGTCAGCCCAAGAGAAATTATTGGAATTTAGAAAAGAACAGGAAGGCTTTATTGAGCCCAGCTTTGGCACCATTTCTGCTTATAAAGCCAATGCTGCTATGGCTCACTATTCAGCTAGCGAAAATTCTAATGCCGAAATAAAGGAAGAAGGCTTTTATCTAGTAGACTCGGGAGGACAGTATTTTGATGGAACTACAGACATTACTAGGACTATGGCTGTAGGTCCTATAACAGATGAAGAAAGACGAGATTTTACATTAACTCTTAAAGGGCTTATAAATCTATCTAATGCTAGATTCCTATATGGTGCTACAGGCCATAGCTTGGATGTTTTAGCAAGATATCCCTTGTGGCAAGCTGGTCTAGACTATAAGCATGGTACTGGCCATGGAGTAGGATATTTATTAAATGTCCATGAAGGGCCTCATAGGATAGCCTCTGTTCCAAATGATGTAGTCTTAGAAAAAGGAATGGTAGTAAGCATTGAACCTGGAGTTTATAAGGAAGGCAGCCATGGTATAAGGATAGAGAATATTGTAGTAGTTGAAGAGGATATAAAGACAGACTTAGGTCAATTTATGAGGTTTGAAGTCTTATCATATGTACCTATAGACCTAGATGCAATCGACATTAGCCTATTGACTGAAAAGGAAAAGGCTTGGCTCAATGACTACCACAAGGAAGTATATGAAAAGCTATCCCCATATTTAAATGAGGAAGAAAGGGCTTGGTTAAGGGAAGAAACTAGGAGCATATAAACTATAACTGCTAACATATAATATGTTAGCAGTTTTTTAATTTTAGATTAAGTCTGGCATTTAGGGGTAGTAAATATTAATAATAGTAGTTTAAGGGAGACTTTATATGAACGTAACTAAGGTTACTGATAATATATATCAGCTTTCTGTAAATGTTGAGAACATCTTATTTGAGGGATTATGGGAAATGCCCAATGGAGTTTCATTAAATTCCTATATAATTAAAGGAGAAAAGACTGCCATTATAGATGGAGTCTGTGGTTGGGATGGAGTACCAGAATCCTTATTTAAACTCTTAGAT
>JAAYKZ010000397.1 GCA_012522165.1 Clostridiales bacterium | reverse complement strand
TGAGATAACTTAAAATGCTTTCTACTGCAAACCAAGTCATATCAAAGAAGCAATAAAAAAGCTGTTGCTAGACTAGATTAACTAGTTTTGCAACAGCCCCTTTTTATTACAACTTAACATAATTACATATGTATAGTACCTTACCTACCATGATGTCCCTATAATTGTTCCTCCAATTATTTGTCGCTCACTAATTTAATCAACGGAGGTTCATCCTCTATAATCTGGGTAAACCTACCTATATTAGGATTGTCAAAAAAGTTATCCCTTTCATCATCATTAGCTGTAGAAACCTCACCAGCTATAACATAATCTGAATCTGCCCAAAAGGAATGCCTAACTCCTTGGGGTATGGTAATCCTCTCCCCTGCAGATAATAAAATTGGTTTATTGGTTGGTAACTCCTGATATTCTCCATTTATTTGTAGCCTTATGGTATCCTGATCTGAAGATATTTCTATTGCTAATACTCCCCATCTACATATAATATCTTCTTTTTTCACTGCATGATAATGGGTAGGCGTTACTTGACCTTTTTTTATATACATTATTTTCTCACAGTATTCTGGCTGCTCTGATAAATTTACTAGGGTAAGACCTATTTTTTCAAAATCCCCCAGGCCAAAATCCGTAACGTCCCACACAGGATTAGGAGGTAAAATCCAATAATGGCGTTCGAAAACCTCTTTTGCTTCTCTAATAACAGCGTTAACTTGAGATCTTCTCATGATATCCACTCCTTTCATAATTTTAGTGCTGGGAATGTTATTATACCCCATAGCCACCGCTTTCCTCTGTTTATAAAAGGGAATCCCGTTGAAATGCTACATAATTAGTAAACATTTCAGCGGGATTCCGTTTCTAGTTTTTAAAATTCATCTGTTTCTAATATCTTTGATTAGTTGCCGCGCATTTTATCCCATAGTTGAGATCTTTCATCCATGACTTCCTGGCCACCAGCTGCTAGGTATTCTTCTATTAGTGAATCCCATACTTTATCGAATTCGTCAGGTTTTGCAGTGATGGATTTTGCATAGATTTCAAGCTCTTTATCATCTAGAACTTTTGCGTGCTTTGCTTCAGCGTCTGTAGGAATCAAGTCTGCACCAGGATTTACATAGCCATCTCTCATACCTAAATTATAAGCGTCTTCAAATAGATGCTCGTTTTCTGGATATGAGAATGCATTTGCTGCTATAGTTTTTTCCTTATCTGCTAAGTCAATACCATTTACAATGAGAGTATAGTCAATATTCTGTAGTGATGGCATCATCTTTTCTCCCTCAACCTGTAGAGATTTTGGCAGACCATCTTCTATTGTGTGATGTACACCTTCTTCTCCAAACTGTAGGAAGAATATCACATCGGGATCGGCCATCCAGTTTAGATATTTTATAACTGCATCAACTTTGTCCTCACTGGTCTTTGGAACTATAATTCTGATACCAGCGGGATTATATAGTTCTTTTTGATGCTTTCCATTATACTTATTGGTAAATGGATCACAAGGTATAAACTCAGCATCTGGGAAGTTTTCTTTCAGGTTAATGTTGTGTCCGGGTACGTTTCTAAGAGCTAGATCATAGTTACCACCATAGGATCCAACTTGGCCTCTTACTATAGCTTCATCAAGCATTTTTCCGTCTTTATCCAATGGGAATTCAGGGCTAATTAGACCTTCATTATATAGCTTGTTAAGATATCTTGCTCCCTCTTTCCAGCCTGGTAGGAACAAGCGATGTTTTACATAGTAATCCTTATCCGACATTTCCTCTAAGAAAGCTTGGAAAAATCCATAAGCAACATAGTCAACATCATGGGTCATTCCATAAGGAATAACTTTATCAACATTACCAGGATTTTCTTCTTTAAATGCTTTCAGGGTTTCATAGTATTCATCTGTAGTGTCTGGTACAGGTAGGTTTAGAGCATCAAGCCAATCCTTTCTGATAAAGGTACCGGTGTTTGCCGTTATAACTCTCTTTGCTGGAATTGCAAATTGTCTACCATCATATTGCCCGTATTTTAATAGCTCATCTCCAAGATAAGCTTTTCGCTCGGCACCATGTTCATTAAGTGCATCAGTTAGATCTGCTAATCCACCTTCAGTATAATACTTATAAACGGTAGCTACGTCATAAGTTAGACAGATATCTGGTGCATCTCCTGTTGCCATCCATACGTTTAAGGTATCCACTTCTTGCGATCTGGGACATGGAACAAAGGTAATTTTTATATTGTTAGGATCTCCAAACTGTTCCTGTATCCACTGCGTCCAATAGTTGTTGTCTACAGGTGTTTGACCGGGAGTACCCCTATCAAATACTTCCACTCTTAATTCAATAGGTTCACCTTTAGGTTCAGAATCTGCTGGTTCATTAGAATCTGCAGGTTCTTGGTCAACCTTTTCATTTCCAGAATTGGAAGTCTTACTGGTGTTATCGCTTTCTTTCGCGCCACATCCTGCAAAAAGAGCAGCTGTAAGAACAAAACAAAGCAATAGACTGACAATTCCTAGAAGCTTTTTTCTCATTTTTTTAACCTCCCTGATTATTTGTTGATTATTTGTTTTATAGTCAACAGTGCAAAAAGGCACTATTGAACTCATACATAAAAATTTTCCACCTGGTCATCATCCTTTTATAGCACCAATCATAATACCGGAGATAAAGTATCTCTGTAACCATGGATATACAAGAAGTATGGGAATCGTGGCAAACATAACTGAAGCGGCTTTTAAGCTTTCAGGTAAAAGGTTCGATGCTATGTTTCCTTCAGCAGCAGCAATTTCTAATTGCATATTGTTATATATAATCTGATAAAGCTTCAACTGTATTGGAAATAGCTTGGAGTCAGTTATATAAAGAAGGGAATCCATAAAGTAATTCCATCGACCTACTGCATAGAATAAACTCTATGTAGCTAAAACAGGCAATGAAAGTGGTAACACTATTCTTACTAGTATTGTTAAATAAGAAGCTCCATCTATTAAAGCTGACTCTTCAAGACTATCAGGCAAGCTAGAAAAGAATGTTCTTAGAACAATCATATTAAAAGCACTTATTAATCCAGGTAAAACCAATGCCCAGAAATTATTTAATAGATTTAGATTTTTTATAAGTAAATAGTCAGGTATCATTCCACCACTAAAAAACATGGTTATAACTATTAATAACAGAAAGAAATTTCTACCTTTTAAATTACTTTTGGATAGGGGATACGCTGCTAGTATTGTCATAAGCATACAAAGGATTGTATGAATTATTGTAAGTCTTACGGTAAATAGAAGAGAACCGATCATACTTCTATCTGACAAAACTACTTTATAAGCATCCATATTAATGTCTACAGGCCATATAAAAACTCTCCTTGAAAGAATAGCCGCATTTGAACTTAATGAAATTGATGCTACATGTAACATGGGTATAAGACAGGCTAATACTGCTATGAATATGATTACATTTATTACCATGACAAATATTTTGCTTTTTAGATTAGTATCCATTATAATTTAACCCCCTACTAAGCAATTTGATCAACAACTACCATATACCTTGTTCCCCAACTTTATCCGCAATATAATTAGCGATTAAGAGAAATATCATGCCTACTACTGATTGAAAGAAGCCCACTGCAGTTGCGGTGGAAAATCTTCCTGAACGAAGACCGACACGGTATACAAAAGTACTTATAACATCAGAAACATCAGTAACTAAATGGTTACCCATGGCATATGGCCTATCAAATCCTATTTGAGTAATTCTTCCAACATTAAGTATCAACAGTATGATAATTGTTGGCTTAATACAAGGCAGGGTAATATGCCATATTTTTCTTAATCTTCCTGCTCCATCTACAGTTGCGGCTTCATATAGTTCCGGATTTATGCCTGCTATAGCCGCCAGGTAGATTATGGCATTCCAGCCTGCGCTTTGCCAAACTCCAAACAATGTATAGGTTACATACCAAGGGAATATCTCGGTGAGGAAATTTACTGGCTCAAAGCCAAGATTTTCTAAAAGCATATTAACAAGGCCTGATTGTGATGAAAGAAGCTGTATAGCAAGGCTTCCTATTACGATCCATGAAAGAAAGTGAGGAAGATATAGTATGGTTTGAGATACTTTCTTATAAGTTTGATTTCTTAATTCGCTCAGTAATATTGCAAGTATAATAGGTGCAGGGAAACCTGCTATTAAGTCCAAAGAGTTTAATACTAAGGTGTTTCTAACTGCTCTATAAAACTCATTCATAGCAAATATTTCTTTAAATGTAGCAAAGTTATTCCATGGGCTACCCCATATACCTTGGAACATGTTGTAATCCTTAAATGCAATAAGTACACCATACATGGGTACATACTTAAAGATTATAAAATAAGCGATTGGTAAAATTAGAAATAAATAAAGGATATAATTATGCCGCATATAAGCTAAAAATTTGTGAATCTTTTTCCTACTAATGTTGCTTTTAGTATCAGTGGCTGGTTTAATTTCCGTATTAATCATAGAGATGGCCCCTTTCACTATTAACTTTGTTGACATAACATACTTGTTAATATGAGTATAACTACTTGTTTAATGTTAGTTGTATCGCACTTTCATTATATGAAGTTGATACTTTTAGTTCAACAATTAATTTTGACTTTGAACCTTTAAATTTAATTATGGATAATTTACAAAGTGCTCTAGAGCCTTATTTATAGGAATATTATTTAACTTTAACGCGGTATTCACCTGGAGTTATTCCTTCCAATTTTTTGAATACTCTAGAAAAAGTTTGATCATTGTTGTATCCTATTAGCAGGGCCAAATCCTTAATACTCATATCAGTATTAACTAATAATTTTTTAGCTTCGCTGACTCTCAATTTATTTATAT
>JAAYKZ010000396.1 GCA_012522165.1 Clostridiales bacterium | reverse complement strand
TATCGCCCCCTGTTAGTTTCATGTTACCATGATACAAGGATTTTTTCCAAATCTATTAGGGGGCTAGATAGTATAAATACTTCTAACTCAATTTTTTCTTCTGGTATATCCTCACATTCATACCAGTCCGCAAAAAGCTTTAATAATTCAATACCCGCGCTTGTAACTCCTCTTACAAGAGCTTTTTCAAATAGTTCATAGGCCTTATCTGTTTCACTCATTTCCACTGCTTTTATCCCATCTAAAAGCAATCTCTGCCCTTGTTCATGAACATCAATTTCCCTTAATTGAAGATATTCTTCAAATAAACAACTTGATGTTTTGCCTTCATTTACTTCTTTTATAAGTTTGTAAATGTTTTTTATATCACTTTTAAGTTCGTCTCCTTCCTCCTGATAATTGGCTTTTTTATAAATTAGATCTTGTATTTTTACACCTAATACATCACTTATCTCATCTAATTTATACAGATCCGGCAAGCTCTCACCACTCTCCCACTTTGTAACTGCCTGCCTTGAAACACCACATAATTCCCCTAGTTTTTCTTGAGTAATGTTTTTTCTCTTTCTTATTTCCATCAGATTTTCTTTAAAATATATAGTCATAGATAATCCCTCCTTATCTTATGACTATATTCTATCCTGCAATTTATCAATATTCAACAAACTAAAAAGTTCATTCCGCTACTTTTAGTTGCATTTTAATCTTTTCTTTCTTCCCCATTAAACTTCTTCATAAAATAAACAATCCCTCCATAATATAATCTACACAAGGAATTGCTACACTATTGCCTAATGCTTTATATCTTGCACTATCAGATGACTTTTTTATTTTAGTCCATCCATCAGGAAATCCTTGGAGTCTTTCACATTCCAATGGTGTTAATCTCCGTACAAGATTCTTTGTGGTTACAAGGTTTTCACTACCTCCTCCATTGTCTCCGCCTTCTTCCCGAAGTGTTGTACAGCCTTCCTTGTAATTAGCAAATCCAGATTGTCCAAACATCATCTTTTCATTATCCACAATACATTTATCTTGGCTCACATATTGGTTACCAATGCCTTTTTCATCGCTTCCACACAATGCTCCTACTGTATATTGATAAGTTTTAGATTCAGGATGGCAGATAGCATGTATATCACTTGTAGTAAGAGTATAGCTGATATTTTCTTGAAACCCACATCCATTTCCACCATTATGATCCTGTCTGTCTATGGTATTTCCTGCAATACAATAACTGTCTGAATTAATCGGTTTTGATACCAGTGGTACATTATTGCCGCCTGTTCCATAGGTTGCAGCTATTGTTGGTGCTACTTTAAGAGGACCATTGTATCTGCAGTCTTTACCGTGATTATCGAATAGAATAGGTTGATTGTTGCCACTTGTTCCTGCTGCTGATGTAATGGTTGGACAAAGATCAAGGCATATTTCTGCACCACTTTGCTGGGTTGCCATAACTATAGGCTGATTCCCTCCCATGCTGGCTCGTAGTGTAGAGGTGATATTCTCTGTTATATCCATTCGGTTACCACCCTGATCATTTAAACATAGCATAGATTCTGCGACAAAAGTCTGCATCTGCATATTTTGAGTTGCCATCAAGGCTCCTGAAATTCCATTTAAATCAATCCCTTCATTGCGTTGATTAATATGGTATGCCTTATATTCAGTAGCGGTGTTTGTCAAGTGAGTTGTCGTATTTGTTATTTTATTATTACGCTTATTCGCTGTTTAACCGATTTGCCATTGACATGGAGCCTCTGCCTATATGGTTCTAACCCTTAAAGGCAGATCTAAATAAAAGTGCTGCCTTTCCAAAAGGCTACCATATAGGGCCTCTCCATGTAAATGGTTCGCTCCGCCAAATCTCTATTTAGTTTTTTATCAGTTCTGTTGATTAACTAAGATCTTGAGTTCTTGTTCTTTAACCGGATTTAACGCTACATATTCTGGTAATGTCCAGTTCCTAATATTTCTAGACCATCTTTCAGAATGCCTATTCCTAGCTTCTTCATAGGTGGCTATACGTTTATTCATTATTTCTTTATCTAAACCATAGTGTCTTTGATATGGAGTTATGAAGTTAATACCACTATGTAAATGACTACGGTTATACCAGTCTACAATATTGTTGATTCTGATGCAATATACTTGCCTGTGTTGGCTAACTTGGGTACTATCTGGGAGGGCGCTAGATCAGCAAACTCTGGGCTATTAACCGTTTGAATTACTTTAGCCCGCTCTTCTTCTGTTAGCTTGTT
>JAAYKZ010000395.1 GCA_012522165.1 Clostridiales bacterium | reverse complement strand
CTTTAAGTGTGTTTCTTAAATTTTTCTTAAAATCTTTATCTTTTATCTCTTCTTGATCAATATTTCCGAGAATCTCTATAATTTGATCTCGAATCTTGTAGTTATTTTGTTCTAAAACTTTGAGCACCTCCTTATCAGCGACTTCTATAAGTATATCTGCTTTTACATAATGACTGCCATCCTTTAGATTGGTTAAAAAGCTTTCACCTGTACTATATACATAACCTATGTTATCTTTCTTATCCAAATTTGGTGAAACTAGAATAAATATAATAACAGTTCCAACAGCTACTGCCAATATCAATAAAACTATTATAGTTATAATAGCTATCCTTTTCATTTTACACTGTTACTCCCTTACCATAATGTTATTATTCTGGCTCAACTATTTCAGTAGGTTGCATTACTCTTACTATAAATATCTCAACTCTTCGATTTCTAGCCAAGCCTTCTGCTGTCTTGCTATCATCTATAGGATAATGTTCTCCATATGCTGCAGCTGATAGTTTTGACGGTTCCATTCCTTGTTTTTCACTAAAATACCTTACTACATTAACTGCTCGCTTTGCAGATAGTTCCCAGTTAGTCGGGTATAATCTAGTATTAATAGGCCTTATATCGGCATGACCATCTATCCTTATCATATCTATTTGATCATCAAACTTTTTTAATACTTGACTAATTCCGTCTAAAACTTCTTTGGCCTCATCCTTTATTTCTGCCTCACCTGTATCAAAGAGAACTGAGTCCTTAAATCTTAGCAATATTTCGGTATGGGCTTCAGAAATTTTTACCTCTCCTGGGATTCCTTTTTCATCTAAAAACTCTCCTATAGATATGTATAGTTTTACAAACTCATCACTCGCTTGATCAATGCTATTATCTTGCTCTAGATCTTTATATTCTTTATTATTTCTTGGTATTAACTCATAAATATCATCTACATTTAACTCATTACCAACATCAGAAGAACTATCTATGCTATTTCCACCCTCCAGTATACTACTTCCACCACCAGTTAAAGCATAAACCAGGCTTTGCCATTTTTGGGCATCTATAGTTGAAAAGGAGAATAGCAGAACGAAAAATGTTAATAAAAGTGTAACCATATCACCATATGTAGTTAACCACTCATTTCCTCCCCCCTGTTTCTGCTTAGGGGATTTTCTCCTTGCCATCTCTGCTCATTCCCTTCTATTGAAACTTCCTCTCCTATAACCCTATCTTTTGGAGGCAAGAATGCCTTTAGCTTCTCTTCAATTATCCGTGGGTTTTCACCTGCTTGAATAGAGAGCATTCCTTCCAACATTATCTCTTTTAACAAGATTTCCCTGGCACTCTTATACCTTAACTTGGTGGCCATTGGACTAAAGAATAGGTTGGCTAAAAGGGAACCATAAAATGTTGTAACCAGAGCTACCGACATACTAGGTCCTATTGAAGAAGGATCATCTAACTTTCTTAACATGTTAATGAGACCAATTAAAGTACCAATCATTCCAAAGCCTGGAGCTAGGGAAGCCATGGTCTCGAAAACGCCTTGTGCCTCTTCATGTCTTTCTTCAATAAAATTTAGCTCCGTTTCTAATATATTTCTAACAAGCTCAGGATCTGTACCATCTACTATGAGCAATATCCCCTATTGTAAGAATGGATCATCAATCCTATACGCTGCCTCTTCTAAAGCTAATAACCCTTCTTTTCGTGCAATATTTGCTAATTCAATAATTGTAGATATTATGTCTTGTGGCTTTCCCTCGACACTGAAAAAAAGGTTTCTTACTACTTTTGTCAAACTTGCTATACGTTCAAAAGGATAAGCCACTAGGGTAGCAGCAAAAGTACCGCCAAGAGTTATCATAATAGACGGTAAATCATAATAACTACTCAATTGACCATTAAGCATTATTGATATTATCATAAATGCGCACCCTGCAATAATGCCTGCTAGAGTTGACATATCCATTTACTACACCTCACTTGTAAGACCCCTGGAATATTTTTCTTTTAAACTCCACTACTTTGTTTATTACTTCATCCACATCTTCTTTTACTATTACCTTCTTACCAGTAGTGGTGGTAATCACTGTATCAGGTGTACTCTCAATAAATTCTATTATTTCGGTGTTTATTACAAACTCTTTATCATTCAATCTGGTAACTTTGATCATCAATCAACACCACCCTTAGTTCTATAGCTAGCCAGGGTTACCACCCTGGCTAGTTATATAGTTTACCTTTTTAGGTTGACTAACTCTTGCAGCATTTCATCTGATGTGGTTATAATTCTAGAATTAGCTTGAAAACCTCTCTGAGTGATAATCATATCGGTAAACTCATTGGCCATGTCTACATTGGACATTTCCAAAGCTCCAGGATTTATAGTCCCTCTACCATCCAGTCCAGCCTGACCTGTTATTGGTTCTCCAGAGTTAGCCGATAGCTCGAATAGATTGTCTCCCAGCTTTAATAGACCAGCAGGATTACTAAATCTGGCTATAGCTATTACTGCATCAGTTCGCGTTTGACCGTTGGAGTAGATTCCAACTATTCTACCCATAGAATCTATATTAATATTGTTCAACACTCCGTAGAGGTATCCATCAGTAAATGATATTTTAACAGAAGATTCGCTATCGTTTTGTGTAAACTTTTCTGGATCAAAGGTTATTTTAAGATCCTCTGTCGGCACAGCACCATTGTCAAAGACTATATTTGAAATGGTAATACCTTCTTCTAGAGGCCATATCAGTCTACCGTTCCCATCAAACTGAATGGGCTGAGCATCAGGGAAATTGGTAGTATCGGAAGAATCGTATAAGGGAGAATTAACAATTTTGCTATCGGCAGAAGCTGGTTCAATTAGTAAATTCCACTCATTTGGGGCAATTTTTGTAAATATTAGCTTAATATTGTGTTCCTCTCCTAGAGAATCAATTATACTAGTGGTATATTCTAAAGTTTCATTTACATCTAGTCCGCTGTCGAGATTTCCTTCAAATCCTAATACTGACGTTGCACGCGGTGGCATTGATAGATTGGCTAGGTTTATTTCATTCGTAGTGCCTGTTGTAATGATATCACCACTAGTATTTCTGCTAGTCCATCCCTGTACCTTTAAACCACTAGCCGATACTAGATAGCCCTGGGGATCAATATCAAAATTGCCAGCTCGAGTATAAAAGTTACTTACACCATCAGAGACTACAAAGAAGCCGTCTCCCTCTATAGCTAAGTCTGTTGCCTTATCAGTTCTTTGGGCTCCGCTTTTTGTATGAAGAACATCAATAGATGCAACAGATACCCCCAAGCCCACCTGTTGAGCATTAACTCCTCCTCTACCTGTAGCAGATGTTGGAGCTGAGGCTGCTTTTAGAGTTTGATTATAAATTTCTTGAAAGGTAACTCTACTTGCTTTAAAACCTACTGTATTGATATTAGCTATATTATTGCCAATAACATCCATTCTTGTTTGATGGCTACGTAAACCTGAAACGCCTGAAAACATAGAACGTAACATAATATACCTCCTATTTTTTATCTTCTATCATTTAGTCCTTTTGAGTAGTTTCTATCTTTTGTGCCTCTTCTTCAGAAAAAACAGAAACTAAATCCTCTAAAGACAAGGTATAATTACCTACTTGTAGATATAACCTTCCATTAGAGAAAGTAACACTATCTACCCTACCTATAACTGGTATAATTTGAGAAGAATTTTCAATGTCTATTTCACCGTAAACCATCTTCCCTACTAGATTCATAGCCTTTAATGATTGAAAATCTTTACTCATGTTTTGCATCTGCTCCAGGGCACTAAACTGGGCCATTTGTGCAATAAAGTCCTTATCTTCCATAGGGCTAAGAGGATCTTGGTTTTGTAACTGGGTTATTAAAATTTTTAAAAACTCATCTTTACCCAGCTGATTACTAACTTCTCTGGTAGGATGAGTAGATGTATTTATGTAGCTACTATCATGAACCTTCATCTTGTTACCCCCTTATGCCAAGTAATCAATTTTACTTAAACTGCCTAATAAAGTAGATTTCCCTTCATCTGTTTCTATTGTAATAAAATTTGTAAATTTGCTTGCTTTCCTTGAGCTAGATTGTGATGAAGGAAGATATTTAAAATTATAGGAACTAGATTGACTACCAACATCCACATCTAGAGAAGCAAATACAAGACCTTGATCTCTTAACGAATTTCTTAGAACATCCAAATTTTCTTGTAAAAATTCTTTGATTTCTTGGGTTACAGTATAAATCTTTCCAGTTAAAACTCCATCATCTAATCCTACTTTTAATACCAGCTTACCTAAATGTTCAGGCTTAATCTGAATTTCTAATTCAGTATTTCCCTCATTAAAAGTCATTACAGCCTTGTCTGCTAACTGCTCTATAATTTTTACCCTTTCGGTAAGATCATGACTAAGCAGGACTTTGGTAAAATCAAGTGTAGAATCCTGCTGGGAAGTAGATCCTATAACATTTAGGTTGTCTATCCGCAATTGTATATTATCATCTAGTCCGTCATCATAAGTTTTTTGATTAATTTCTTCTTGTTCAGTACCTAACTCTTGAGTAAATGTTTCACCTTCATAATCTATTAAATCTTCAATATATTCCTGGTCTTCATTGTTGTTTATATCCTGCATGTCATATTCTTGTGTATTGTGTATGTCGATAGTTATATTTCTCTCATCTAATTGCTGAGATTTAAGCTCTAATTGTTCTTCTGGCTTAGTTAAGTAGTCCAGCTCTATTTTTTTTTCATTGATGATTAATTGCTCTGAATTAGAGTTTTCTAGAAAGCCTAAATGAGTTTTTTGTTCCATAGTTTTCTCAATGCTTATTTGCTTATTATGGCTTTCTATGTATTGTATATCTGGTTGAGTTTCTACTTGGTCTAAGTTTGAGATGTTTATGGTAAGCCCTTGAGAGTCATGGCTT
>JAAYKZ010000394.1 GCA_012522165.1 Clostridiales bacterium | reverse complement strand
GCTGTGGACTATCTGTTAAATTTTCACCCCATTTAACCCCAAATGTTTATAAAATATACAAGCAACATAGAATTCCCATAGTAGGTTTTTATTCAATGAAGCGGATAGGAAATCATAGCGAGTTAGTAAGAATACCCTTAATATAGTGTTAGTGTCCGGGGATTTCAGCAATGGAAAGCTTATCTCCGGATATTTTATATTTTATTTATATAAGATTGTGTATATATTTATTACTGAGATATAAAACTTTTATTTTTAGCTGTATAAAATGATTAAATCCAATTTATTGGGCTAGTTTAACACCTATCTTTCATGATTCACTACAATTTATAACAGCCATTATATTTCATAAAGTAGTAACTGCTGAATTAGAACAATCAATTAAATTAATAAAGATTTTAATTAATAGATTAGTTATGGCATAATAAGATAAAGATATTATTTGAGAATTATATATTTCGATTATCAAGGATTAATTCGCGATAGATTAATGAAAGATTAATATTGTAGATAAGAAATATAGGGAAAGGATGACAAAAATGGAGAATACAAAAGAAAATATGGATAAGATACTTGATCTGCTAGAGGAAAGATACCGTGGAGCAGGAACTGAGCTTAAACATGATAATCCTTTTCAATTGCTAATTGCTACAATACTTTCTGCTCAGTGTACTGATAGACAGGTCAATAAGGTAACCCCAAGCCTTTTTGAAAAATTCCCTAGACCAGAAGATTTTGCAGCCCTTGAACCTGAAGAGTTGGAACCTCATATAAAAAGCTGTGGATTTTATAAAACCAAGAGTAGAAATATTATCGCAACCTGTAAGATTCTGGTACAAAAGTTTGATGGACAAGTCCCCCGTGATATTAAGACTCTTCAAACATTGCCCGGGGTAGGTAGAAAAACAGCTAATGTAGTGGCCAGCAATGCCTTTGACGTTGACGCTATTGCTGTGGATACTCACGTTTTTAGGGTGTCCAACCGTTTAGGCTTAGCTAATGCTAAAAACGTATTAGAAACTGAAAAGCAGCTTATGGAGAATATACCAAAAAATAAATGGAGAGATGCTCATCATTGGTTGATACATCATGGTAGGCAGATTTGTAATGCCAGAAAGCCAAAATGTGAAATTTGTTTTCTAACCCCTTATTGTCCCTATTATCAAGATAAAGTAAAAGATCAGGAATAATTTAAAAGCAGCCGGATAGCCTGTGTTTACAAAGATTTCCGGCTGTTATACATAATAATATTGTTAAATTAGCTCCTTTGACTGTTTTGATTACTAACTAATCATGGAAATTAGTTCCATATATATGGATAATGGTGGAGGCTTTGGAAATAGCCAGCCGATTAGATTTTACGGACATTTGTATGAGACTCAGCCAAATATTCCCTTAGGAAGTGAGCCTCAGCTTGGAACGTATATTGGAGTTTTAACATATGAGTAACTGTATAGAAAGAATTGAAAGCATAAAGCGTTTAAATAATAGTATTTTAATGGTATATTTGGACTCACTTGATCCATGATAGCCGTTTTGTGAATAGATTTGCATATGTTGACATATCATAAAAATAGTGCGAAGAATATTATGTAAAGACAAGATTAAAGTTTGTTGTTATTCTTCGCACTTAAATCAAACATAAATTGAAAAAAACATAAATTATGTTATTTCTAATAGTCGGGTAGTTGGATCGTAGTGAAGATTAATGGTGTCACCAGGATTAAAGTTTCTCCTAAAACGATAGTCATTAACAATCCTAGTCAAACCAGAAATCCTACCACGTACCGAAGAGATCGTCACTGGAAGGACAATATCCATATATTTTACCCTTATCTTATCCCCTTGAGCTAAGGGTAGTTGACTTGAGGCTGGATACGTGATCAGCCCGTACTGAAAAGTGCTGTTGGTTATTCTACCAGTTTCACTAATGATATAGCCGTGTCTCCAATTTAGGAGAGGTATGAAACGGATACTGTCCTGTGT
>JAAYKZ010000393.1 GCA_012522165.1 Clostridiales bacterium | reverse complement strand
GATGTGGATACCCGGAACATTGCTTCATGGAAGGTTCTTGAAAAGTGCGGTTTTACTCGTGAGGGTATGATTAGGCAAGGAAAAATGGTTAATACATGGTGTGACTATTATATTTATGGTTTGCTGAAAACAGATATCATGAAAGAATAATGAGTATAGCTTATGGTTATAGAGACAGCACTATCCATATACCTTTTTATTTCAGTTTTATTATAATACCACACCGATTGTAGGTACTCTTGATGAATTGCTGACAAAAATTGATAATGCAGCAGTTGATCGCGTTATTAAAAAAGATGCTTGCAACATCTACCACGGATGTGTACACAATATGTTATATGAAAAAAGCGATGATATAGTGCCTAGGCTATATAAGTCAGCATCTTTTGTTATACAGGCTATTGTATTTAAGAATATAGGCAAATATATCAGGCACCCTGCCCATAATATAGGATAAGGTGCCTTTTATTAAAATTATCCGAAACGAAGTCGTTCAATTGGTCTCTTCTTTTGTATTCTCCGACTTACTGTTATTAAAGTGATGGCAGCAATAATAATAAGGGCTACGGACATTCCTATGACAGGATACGCATTGATCGTTATTTTTGCTTGAAAGGCTTTCTTAAAGATGAACATGAGCAATGGTAGACTAATAAGGTTGCTAAACAGGATGGCAAATCCGATATAGTATATGTTCTCCCAAAGAAGCATAGATTTTAGTTGAGTATTTGTCATACCTACGATTTGAAGGAGGGCCATATCCTTTCTTCTTTCATTAATACTGCAGATCATGGTATTTAGATAATTTAATATACCTATAAGGAATACGATGAAGCTTAAACTATAGCAAACTATCTGTATTGAAACTATTCGTTTTTCATATTCAGTTAATTGCTCCCGTTTATCCCTAACAACTACAGTTGGACCCAGGCTCATTGATTCCAGTTGTTCCTTTACGCTATCCTCATATCCATCATCAGTAAATACATTAATCGCCATAATGTCATATTCATCAAATTCTTGCATGAAATCTTCATAGGACAAATAGATATCCAGGGATACAATAGGGTAGGCATCAAAGCTTGTCAGTTTGCGAATAGGTGCACGCCCATATTTAGCTATCGCCATCACTTGATATTTCTTCTTAAAAAAGTCCAAAGAAAGCTCCTCGCCAGGTAGATAATAGGATAGATACTGGCCACTTGCTTCAGAAAAAGCCATGGAATTTACTAAAGCATATCCACTTTTACTAAACCTATCCCTATCAAAGGTATTCTTTAACTCATTTAGCGCACTCTCTGACAATATGGAATCCTCAAGATATTCCAGTCCTTCCTCAGGTATTCCGTAGACGTATGCTTCAATTCTATCTCTAACTAAAGTTAAATTCCTGATACGATTTAGTGTATCCAAATCTTTCTCATTGCCATTTTGTTTTGTAATGTAGTTTGCTGCCATTTCTTTAATTGCAGCACTCCTGGTGGTGGTATAAATTGGGACAACCTTTATTACCCCATCCATTTGTTTAATCATTTCGATCATGTTCTCTGATAGTTTTTTATCATGATTAGTATAATAGGGCTGGTCTTCAACAGCAGGCTCATAATCATATATGCTATATCCCATAATAGTGTTATATGTTATTTTTTCATTGGCATCGAAAATGCAGAATTCAGCGTTTTGAATATTCATAACCGCAGCCATAAGCTTCACTGCTATATAGCTAAACTGAAACAGGGTAATGGATAGTACGATGGATACTATCATGATTGTGGTTCTTTTCGGATTCCTGTACAGATTAGACAGAGCCAAACGCCATGGTTTTGCTCCATTATGAGAATGCTTTATCCCTGCTTTCATATGTATCTTATATTCTTTTCTCATTGCTTCCAGACAGGATATGTTTTTTATCTTCTTTACTGGCAGTATCGCAGAAAAAAATGCTGTCAGATAGGTCGTAATGACCGTAAATATTATGATAAAAGGATGAAACTCATAATGGTAGATTACTCCCTGTAAAGACATAAAAATTGGTGAAAGCACCCTCCAGCCAATAAAATAACCAGCCAGAAGTCCAATAGGAATAGAGAATGCATATAGTACAGAAACCTGGGTCGATACCAGATGCATTAACTGCTTGCCAGTTGTTCCAATGGTTTTAAGCAAACCATAAAAACCTATGTCCTGTGTCAGCATTATTGAATAGATATTATAGATGAGCAGGAAGCCGCAGAAAAATACGATTAAAACAGCAAATATAATTACTCCGATTGTTTCCATGGAAAATATCTCGCTGCCAGAAAGAAAATAAGCTCCATTGATATCTGTCATACTATTCAGATTAAGGTCGGACATAAGCCGGTTTACCTTACCTTCTATGTTTATATTATTACTGAACATCAAATATGCAGTTAGATCATTTTCATTCGGTTCGTTTGTGAAGGCTACCTTTTTAGCACTTTTATCTACATTACGTTCAAAGATACCACCAAGGATAAATTTTTGGGGAGCCACAATTCCATCTTGCTCTATATATAAAATAATTTCTGAGCCGATGGTTGCCTGGCTATCCAGCTGATTAAGGAAATCCTTGTCTAATAGTATTTCTTTTTCGTTCTGTGGATAGTGACCTTGGATAATCTCAACAAATAAATGAGACAGAATCTCTGAATTCTCACATGCAATAAGAGCAGGAGCATTGCTCTCAGACATGGAAGCATTAGTATAAATGTCTGCTTCCATTGAAGCAAAAAATACTTCCTTAACCAGACTATGAGAGGTTATTTTATCAACTTGATCTATGGATATCTGGCTTATACTGGCATGAAAATCAGAACCGGCCGCTAATTGTTTTGAGATTTCCTCCGCTTGATAGACTTGGACTGTAATAGAGATTACTGTGGTAAATAGTACGGCTGTCAATATGATGGCAATGCCTATGATGAAATACTTCTTTTTGTATTCACGTAATATTTTGCAAGCAAGTTGAAAAACAGGATTAATCATTGCAGAGTCCCTCCTTCTTGCTCCATAGGGAATCGCTTATCTACAGCTTCATTCAACTGATTCGTTACAATCCTTCCATCTTCAATACGTATAATCCTTTTTGCTGTTTGTGCAATTGCCTCATTATGAGTTATCATAACAATGGTCTGTGCGTATTTCTCATTTAAAAGCTTCAAAAGCAAAACAACCTCAAGACTGGTTTTACTGTCCAGGTTACCTGTTGGCTCATCTGCAAGTACAATCTCTGGTTTGGCAGCCAGGGCTCTGGCTATAGCAACTCTTTGCTGTTGTCCTCCAGACAGCTGATTTGGCAGATAATATCTTTTTTCAGCAATACCCAGGGTAGTAAGGAGACTATCTATGTAATCTTTATCAGGTTTGCAGCCACCTAGTTGTAAGGGCAAGATTATATTTTCACATACATTAAGGATAGGAATGAGATTAAAATCCTGAAAGACAAATCCTACGCATCGTCTGCGAAAGACAGTAAGCTCATCCTGATTAAGACGATATATGTCATTGTCGTTTATTATGACCTGTCCGGATGTTGGTTCATCCAAACCTCCAAGCAAATGCAGGAGAGTACTTTTTCCGCTGCCGCTTGTACCTACGATGGAGATAAACTCACCACGGTCAATACTTAGATTTACATCTTTCAACGCGCAAACCTTTGATTCTCCGCTTCCATATATTTTCGTAAGATTCCTCGTTTCAATCAACATGATACATCCTCCTGTTTTGTTTATCTGTTTTGGTTTACATTGTATCAAGCAAAACTAACCAGAATATAACTGGAAACTAACAGTTTTGTCACATTTACGTTATCCTTGTGTTTGCGGGAGAAAAACGGAGAATGTACTTCCTTTTCCCAGTTTGCTTGCAACTTCTATGTAACCATGCTGGCTGGTTAGAATCTCTTTTGTTAAGTATAGGCCTATTCCGACACCATTTTCTGTGTTTACCAGTCTTCCACGATAGAAGCGTTTCCATATGTCAGCCTGCTCATTTTCCGGTATTCCCATACCTGTATCTGTGATATCAATTCTGACAAAGAACTCATAGGGAGTAACTTTGATATTAATTGTTCCATTTGCGTTAGAGTATTTTACTGCATTATCTAGGATGTTGTATATAGCTTCCGATGTCCATTTCATATCGAAAAAGGCTGTCAACTTAGAATCACAATTAGTATAGAT
>JAAYKZ010000392.1 GCA_012522165.1 Clostridiales bacterium | reverse complement strand
CAAGATGGCCGCAACAATTGTAAACACAAGGCTTACAATATAGTTGGAAAATACAAGATAGGGCAGCACCAGACAGGCAACTGTGAAAATGTATGCCCCTCCGGTGTATAATGATGATTTCAGGGCGTGGGTATTCTCCTGCTCTGTTCTGCTTGAAAGGTATTCCGATGCTGCCATTGAGAGTGAAGCTGCAATACCTGTTATAAGTCCTGCAAGTGCTATGAGGCGTGTGTTTTTCAAAGCAAATGTGAGACCTGCCAGGGTACCGGTGAGCTCCACCAGGGCATCATTCAGTCCGAGGACCATCGAACTAACATATTTCAGCCTTTCCTCCTCGATTATTTCAACCAATGCTTTTTCGTGTTTGTCCTCTTCCATTGCTATTTTTTTAAATTCCTCAATATGCTCCCCGAGTTCTCTGTATAGTTTTTCCGAACTTTCTTCCCCTTTCTCCATAAGCTTTATGCCAAAAGTAATGCCAAATACCATTGATATAAAGGTATAAAAGAATATTTTCAAAGGGTTCGGCTTCTTATCCGTTCCGGTAAACGTTTTTAGCTGGTCATGGTGGCGGAGTTCATCCTGGGCGATTCGTTGAAGAATTTTGCTGTTATGTTCATTCTTTATGTATGAGGCCAATTTAGTGTAAATATGGTATTCTGTTATTTCATTTTTCTGAGCCTTTTGCAGAGACTTCATTGTAGCAGCGTCTATTCTGTAACTCAATTCACACACTTCCTTTGGTATCTGATATGTAGGTTTGCAATGATGCCTCTTGCCGGTTCGGATGGTTAAGCTGTTTGAATTCTCCTATTAATATACCATAATTACCATAAAGCAGCGAAATAAAACAAAGTAAACAACGGCCAAACCATCTTCCAAACCATCATAACCATGCAACTCCGTCTTGTCTACATCTCCTGCAGGCACAACTGCATGCTATGAAATAACGCAGATTGCCAACGTACTAGGTTTTTATATGGCGAAGGGTAACCCCAAACATATTAAAAACGGGACCTTACCAGAAAAGATATTACTATTGTAAACAGGGAAAAAGGAAGTTTGGTTAGAATTCTCATAGATAGAAGCTGCGGAAGAATGGGGACGGAAGCATGGGGACGTTCTTTTTGCTTCCAAATTCGCACAGGGGGACAGTCCCGGCGATCGGTCCAACTGAGTAATTTGTATTTGCAAAAAACATAATCATGGAATTTGTTATAACCTGGAATTCCAATATAGCTGAGGTGTATTTATGAAAACATTACTTAGTCTTTATCTAGTTCTTGCAGTTATATTAGCTCAGTTTTTCGCCGCCTATTTCTTTTCAAAGGGCAGAACCAGCTATCGAAAGGCATTCTCTGCCTTGGTTCTATGTATCAGTATTTATTTGTTTGGTTATTTAATGATTATCAACAATAACAACAATCTGCAAGAAATGATTTTTTGGAATCAGTTTCAATATTTTGGATTACCCTTTATTTCTGTACTATGGCTGACGGTGGCTCTCCTTCATACAAAGACCATCTATTCCCTCAAAACCCGGATGGCGCTTTTGCTTTTTTCTGTGCCTGTAATAACCTTTTTTGTGCGACTCACTAATTTCTGGCACCATCTTTTCTATACAAAATGGGAAATGAGGGAGTATTTTGGATATTACTCCTTGTATATGGAAAGAGGGATCTGGTACTATGTTAACATTTCTTATACTATATTGTGCTTATTACTTACCGTTATCATTTACTTCATAGGATACCTGAAGAATAAGTCCGGCTATACCAAATCCAACTTTTTGGTTTTTTTATTTGCTTCTTTACTACCTCTTATTGGTATAGCGCTGGTTCTTTTCGCTTACGAAGAGCGGAGCATTGATTATTCTGCTTTAATAATGCCTATTTCTCTACTTATTATTAGTTATGGTATATTAAAACACGATTTTTTGGAAATAAGAACTCTGGCTCGAGAAACAATCTTTGAGGACAACCTTGCTGGTATGGTGGTTTTGGGTCCGGGGAAAAGGGTGATAGACTACAATAAGGCCGCTGAGAAGTTTTTTAAAGCAATAAACATTTCATTGAAAAATAATCCCATAGAGCATCTTCTTAAGCGAGAGCCGAAGTTGTTGGAGATTTTTGAAAGCGAGGCTAGCCATGATTTTTCTTTGGTGATAGATGGGGAAAAACGATATTTTGAGATTGACGCGGTGCCGTTGGGAAATCCCCATGATGGAAACACGAGAATGCTTAAATCCATCCGTGATGTTACAGAAGAAAGGAAAATTCAGGAGAAACTAAAGTTTTTGGCTACCACTGATTCTTTAAGCGGCCTCTATAATCGGGCAGAATTTATGAATTTGGCTCAAAGGGAGTTTGCTAGGGCAAAAGAGAATAGTGAGGAACTATCATTGTTGATTATGGATTTGGATAATTTTAAGCTTATCAACGATACCTTTGGACATGTGGCAGGAGATGAAATGATTCGTGAGATGGGAAGAATTATTAAAACCAGTTTCCGAAAAACCGATATTGCCGGGCGCATAGGAGGAGAAGAATTTGCTGTTGTTTTAAAGAACGCTTCTTTGGAAGAAGCGAAAAAGAAAGCGGAACAATTTCGAGAGAGTGTAGCCAGGAGAAAAGTGATTTATGGGAAGCAGGAAATTAGTTTTACGGTAAGCATTGGAGTGGCGGCAATCCGTGGCAACAATGATGATATCAACGATATTGAAGATACAATAAAAAGGGCAGATGATGCCCTTTACAAGGCAAAAGCTAAGGGACGAAATTGTGTTGTAACTTTTGAGTCCGGGGGCGTGTAGATATTTGTAAAATGCTACATTGAAAACGGCTCTTTTAAGCCGTTTTTTCTATTGGGTGAGACAGTGATATCACCTAGATTGAGGGTCAGTGACTTTAACTCATCGCAAATAAAGTCTTGAGGGATAGGGGGTTAGGGACAAGAAAGCTGTCCCAGTGTCACATTTTGTCACACTGTCCCGCTTAGAGTAAAATTATCGTAGGCAAATTCTCCAAAAAAATATGGGAAGAGTTAAAAAAACCCTTCCCATACTCACGTCTTTCCTGTATGTTTGTAGTTGACGAGACCAACAAACGAGGTGAGACGTGATATGATCAGTTTACCCATAAAAGACTTAACATTCAAGGACCTAGAACGAAATTTTTTCGAATTGGGCTGTGAAATCGCCAGAAATAT
>JAAYKZ010000391.1 GCA_012522165.1 Clostridiales bacterium | reverse complement strand
CCATTTAAGGTTCCTTTTCAATGTTTATTATAAAATTTTTAGGATAAATATTTTTGGGAAATCATGAAATTATTATGAATTCTAAAGACCATTTTATTATAAGGAGCGCATGATTATCTATGAAAAGTAAAATTTTGAATCTAATAAATATGGCACAGCAAGAATTATGTGCAGAATTTGAAAAGATAGACCAGTTGGTTGAGTATAACCAAATTCGAATTCTTGAGCATATGAAAGAATGCAATATAAGTGAAAGACACTTTATACCTTCTACTGGCTACGGATATAGTGATGAAGGCCGTGATCAATTGGAGAAATTATATGCTTTAGTTTTTGGATGTGAGGATGCCTTAGTAAGACCTCAGTGGGGTTCAGGAACCCATGTTATAAGCGATGCCTTGTATGCTGTTCTGCGCCCTGGAGACAATCTTATGTCTATAACAGGCAAACCCTATGACACTTTAGAGGATACTATCGGCTTTAAACAGGACAGCTTAGATTATGGATCCCTTAAGGATTGGGAGATTACATATAGCCAAGTAGATTTAGATATTAAGGGTCAAATCGATATTGATAAAGTTTTTAAAGAACTAGCTGATAAACCCAATACAAAGGCAATTCTTATACAGCGTTCAAGAGGTTATGAGTGGAGGCCTTCCGTATCCGTTGAGGATATGAAAGAGCCTATAAAGAAACTAAAGCAAAAATATCCAGAAATATTTATTATTGTAGACAATTGTTATGGAGAATTTACAGAGAAAATAGAGCCTAGTCACTTAGGCGCTGATTTAACAGTGGGATCTCTAATAAAAAATCCGGGAGGCGGACTCGCGCCCACAGGAGGCTATGCAGTGGGAACTAAGAGAACTATAGAATTGATGTTTTATTGATTGACCTCGCCTGCTGTGGGAAGAGAAGTAGGCTCTTATGCCGCTTCATACCTTCCTTTTTTTCAAGGCCTATTTATGGCGCCTCATATTGTAGGACAAGCATTAAAAGGAGCTGTGTTAGTAGCTAGAGTATTTGAAATATTAGGCTATGAGGTATTACCTAATTGGAAAGAAGATAGGTCAGACATAATTCAATGTATTCGATTTAATAGTGATAAAGAGTTAATAGCTTTTTGCCAAGCTATTCAAGGGGCTTCTCCTGTAGATAGCCATGTAACCCCTTATCCCTGGGATATGCCTGGGTACAGCCATCAGGTGATTATGGCAGCAGGAACCTTTATTCAAGGGGCATCCATTGAATTAAGTGCTGATGCTCCTATTAAAGCACCATATACAGCATACTTACAAGGTGGGCTTACCTTTGCTCATGTCAAATATGCTTTAACATCTGCTATATCAAAACTTTGTGAACAAGGCTTTATAGCTTTATAATTTTACTAAAAAAAACTAAATTTAGCCCGTAAATCCTTATCTTCATATGATAATAGATGAGGAGATTTAACGGGCTTTTTTATTAATCAAATAATTATTTATATAAGCGGATTACTCCAATAACCTTTCCTAATATATGCACATCCTTAACGATAATAGGATCCATAAAAGGGTTCTCAGGTTGCAGCCTAATATAATCAGATTCTTTATAAAAAGTTTTCACTGTAGCCTCGTCTTCAATTAAGGCAACCACTATGTCGCCGTTTTCAGCATGGGATTGCTGTTTAACGATTACATAGTCTCCATCCAATATCCCAGCTTCTATCATACTTTGTCCACTAACGGTTAGCATAAAGACATTGTCATTATGTAAATATTCAGCGGGAATAGGGAAGGTATCCTCGATATTTTCTACAGCCAAGATTGGGCTACCTGCAGTTACTTTTCCTACTATAGGAACATCTACCAACTCTTTTTTTGTAAAGGATGTTTCTGGAACAAGAACCTCGATAGCTCGGGGCTTAGTTGGGTCCTTACGAATTAAGCCAGCTTCTTCTAATTTTGTTAAATGGTTATGGACAGTAGAGGTTGATTTGATACCTACTCCTTGACAAATTTCCCTTACAGATGGAGGATATCCTTTATCAGCAACCATTTGTTTTATGAAGTTTAAAATAGCCCTTTGACAAGCAATTATATCATTAAGCAATAGCGCACACCTCATTTTCTATTTTAGTTATATTATAGCATAAGCTCCTTCTTACTTCAAACAAATGTTCGGGCTATCTGAAAATTCTCCTTATTTTTCCTTGACAAAGAACATATGTTTGGGTATAATTTAGATAACAACTGAACATATGTTCTAGGAGGAGTAATATGAACAAAATACATAAGACATACAATAAACGGATTAGAGTCATAAATAGAGCACGCCTTATAATATTTATAACCATATTATTAATTCTTATATATCCTGCTATAATGTTTGCTGTAGGGAAGCCATCAAACAATATTCAGGAAACTTATATAAAAGTATACATTGAACCCGGGGACACTCTTTGGAGTATAGCAAAGACTTATTTACCATCAAGAACTGATATTCGAGATTACATCCATAGCATCAAAAAAGCCAATCAATTGGATTCTTCACTGATTAGGGAAGGGGATTATATATTAGTACCAGTAACAACTATACAGCCTTAAATCATAAATGCACAAAAAGATATGAATACAACAAAAATAGGGAGGTTAATCCTCCCTTAGTTTTATTATTCTCGCAGCTAGTCGACGTTTTTCTTCACTGATAGCTGCATAATGCTTTCTTGTAGTATTAACGTCCTTATGCCCAAGAACATCTGCCACCAAATAAATATCACCAGTTTCTTGATATAGAGTAGTACCAAAAGTGCTCCTAAGTTTATGAGGAGTGATCCTTTTCAGTGGTGATATTATTTTGGTGTATTTCTTTACTAAATTTTGTAGAGCTCTGTGACTAATTCGCCTTCTTTGTATGGATAGAAAGAGAGCATCTTCATGTCCAGGTAAAACTTTTATTTCTTTTCTTTCTTCTAAATAATTGAGTAAAGCATCCTTGACTTCGTCTCCATAGTATAGTATTTCTTGGTCGCCACCTTTTCTAGTTACTTTGAAACTATTATTATTAAAGTCAAAATCCGTAATATTAAGCCCTACGCATTCACTAATTCGAATTCCTGTGCCTAAGAGAAGGGTTAGGATTGCTAAGTCTCTAGATTTAGTATATTTATGATATCTTCGTTGAGTTGCAGTAAGTTTTTCACCGGATTCTACGGCATCTAGCAATTTTGCAACTTCATCAACCTCTAATCTAATAATAGGTTTCTCTGTAAGTTTAGGAGTATCAACTAGCTGAGCCACGTTTCTATGGATTTTTTCCTTCTTAAAAAAATATGACAGTAGAGATCGAACAGAGGCTAGTTTCCTAGCTTTGCCCATTTCGCTATTTTGGCGTTCTTCTTCATTATTAGGATTAATATAATAGGTGGTATATTCCAGATATTTTTCAATATGTATTACTTGAAGTTGATTTAAATGCTCTAGGGTAAAACATGAGGGGGAGAGACCTTGGAAAATATCAATCTCATTAAATAAAAAATCGAAAAAAATTCTTAAATCATAAGCATAGTTAATCCTAGTTAGAATAGAGGTGGTATGCTCAATTCCACGAAAGTACTCTTCACAGAAACTGGGAAGGTCAGCTATAAGTTTACGTAATCTTTTTGTATTTCGTTGTTGCTCTTTTACATAATAATAATTACTAGACACACAAACACATCCTTTTAACTAAAATAAATATTAAGCCTGAACAAGAATAATTACGAAGTTAAGAAGTTTAACAAGTAATAGGTAAAGAAGATATTATTATAAGCACAAGGTTTATTTAACTATTATTAATATAATATGTGTATGAATTATTTACAAAGCACTAGGAGTACCAGATCATCCAGCTGTAAGAAAATTATACCACTTTCAGTGAGATTTTGCAATACATTGCTTAAAACTTGTCTTTTGCGCATAGTATAACAAACTCCTATCTTATGCAAAAATTGTTATTTTTATTGCCTCTCACCTTTAGATTAATTCTACATTATATTATTATATTATGATGAAATATGATTTGTAATTCTAAAATGTACCTTTGCTACCTTCCTAATGGCATCTAAGCCATACAGCTGAACAAACTTTTTGGCGGTGGTAATTACATTCGTTGATGCACCTTTAGGCAATTCGAGTTGATACTGACATTCTAATTCAGATATTTTTTCTACAAAGGTATTTCTAGCTAGTATGCTTGCTGCAGCAACTGCAATATTTTCTTCAGCTTTTGTTCTTTGCATAAGCTGTATTTTTCTACCTTTTGACATTAATGCCTCTTGTATTAACTCAGGCTTTCCAAATTGATCAGATAAAGCATATTTACAGTCTACACGCTCTAAAAGATTTTCAATTACCCTAGCGTGTCCCCAGGCTAATAATTTATTTAGATTCCTAATAGATTCATAAAGCTGATTATATTTTTCGTTGGAAATAATTACAATATCATAAGGACAAGTATTTTTAATAATTAAAGCCAAATCACTTATTTTTTTATCATTGATTTTTTTACTATCAGTAACTCCAGCCTGCTTTAATATTATGCTGGTTTTTTCATCAACATAAACTCCAGCAATAACCAAAGGGCCAAAATAATCT
>JAAYKZ010000390.1 GCA_012522165.1 Clostridiales bacterium | reverse complement strand
TAATAAACTAGTTGGATAAAAATCAACCACTATAGTATTAGAAGCATTAAAAAATTCTTTTTGACTCTGATCCACAGCTTCATGAAACCTCTCCAAAAAGATTTTTTCCTTTCTAATACGTATCAAAACATGCCATCTATACTTATTCTTTATTCTCTCCAAAGGTGCTGGATAAGCACCTATTCCAATTAGTCCCGCTTTTATTATAGTGTCTTTACTGATCTTTTGCCTCATCCACTTTTCAATTCTTATAGCTGTATTAATTACATTCCTTTCATCTTCTCCGCTTATAAGAATTCTTATAATATGGCAAAAAGGAGGATAGTTAAATTGTTTCCTTATGCGAATCTCTTCATCATAAAATCCATTGTAATCATGTCTGGAAGAATATTGTATGGCATAGTGTTCTGGATTATAAGTCTGTACTATAACTTTTCCTTTCCTTTGTCCCCTTCCTGCTCGCCCAGCTACCTGGGTTATAAGCTGAAAAGTCTTTTCACTGCTGCGATAATCAGGTAAATTTAGAGAAGTATCTGCAGCTATTACTCCAACTAAAGTCACATCTGGAAAGTCAAGGCCTTTTGCCACCATTTGGGTTCCAAGCAATATATCATACTCTTTTTGCCTAAATGCATTTAAAATTCTTTGGTGTGCGCCCTTAGTTGAGGTAGTGTCCATGTCCATCCGTACTATTCTAGCTGATGGTAAGATCTTATTTATCTCCTGTTCTACCCGCTGAGTTCCAACACCAAAATGTTTTATATATGGGCTTTTACATTCTGGACATATCTTGGGATAAGGCTTAGTATTTCCACAATAGTGACATTTTAATATATTATTCTTGGAATGATAAGTCAAAGATATATCGCAGTTATCACATTTGACTACATAGCCACATGCTCTGCAGGATACAAATTGTGCGTACCCTCTCCTATTAAGCAGGATTATGGCTTGTTCCCTTTTTAACAGAACCTCTCTAAGTTCATCATATAATTTTTGGCTGAAGATACTGCGATTCCCCTTCTTTATCTCAACCCGCATATCCACCACCTCCACCTGGGGTAGCGGTTTATTATCTATCCTACGATCCATGGACACTCTAACAAAGTGCTTCTGCTGGCTATTATAGAAATCCTCTAATGAAGGCGTAGCAGTACCTAAAACCAAAACTGCATTTTGTTCCTTACATCTTTGAATAGCTAATCCCGTTGTATGATAACGAGGACTAGCCTCTGATTTATAGCTATCTTCATGGGCCTCATCTATTATTATTAAACCCAGATCCCGTACTGGTGCAAATATAGCAGATCTAGCTCCTACTACAATGTTTACTTCACCGTTATAAATCTTTCTCCATTCATCAAATCTTTCTCCTAAAGAAAGGCCGCTATGAAGAATAGCCACTTCCTGACCAAATCTGCTCTTAAAATGCCCTACAGTTTGAGGTGTTAATGAGATTTCTGGCACTAGTATGATAGCACGCTTTTTATCCTTAAGAGCCTTTTTCACCAATTGAATATACACTTCTGTCTTTCCACTACCGGTTATACCATGTAGGAGAAAAAGGCTTTGAGATTGGGTCATGCCTTTATTTATGATATCTATAGCAACTTTTTGTTCATGGGTAAGCTCTACTTCTGTGGACGCAAAAGTTGGCATGAATTGATGCCATGGATCTCTATAAACTTCTTGATCCTCTATGGAAATCCAGCCTCTTTTTTCTAGACTTTTAAAGCTAGAAAGAGGAGCTCCTCCAGCCATATCCGCTAGTTCAGCTAGAGGAATCCCATCTTGCTCATCAAGTATTCTAAGAATCTCCGCCATATATTTCGACCTAGGCTCAACTTGTGCTGCTTTACCTAAAATATCCTCCTGTGCTTTTAAAAAGACTACCTTTTCCTGTTTCTCTGTAATATTTCTACGGAGCCCAGGAGGAATAAAGCATCTAATGGCTTCTATAGTAAGACAATGATATTCCCTTTTCATCCACCAAACCAAAGGAATTAGCTCAGGCAAAATAAGTGGAAAAACATCCATTATCTTCTTAATGGATTTTAGTTTGCTATAGGGAACCTGGGTCTGTCTATCCAAACTCATTATATAAGCTTCTATAGTCTTATTGCCCTTGCCAAAAGGAACTAACACCCTCATTCCTAACTGGATCTTATCTTTTAGGTCTTCAGGTATTTTATAATGAAATAACTTATCTAAGGCTGGATGTGCCTGGTCTATAATAACTCCCGCAAATAAACTATCTGACATGGCTCCCCAACCTCCCTACATCTAGCTTAATCAAATTTAACTTTCTTCATTACCTCATCGATTATTCTATGGGCAAATTCCTTCTTTGTCATTAGAGGTATGGAGATAGTGCTTCCGTCTTTTGAAAATAAAATACCCTGGTTGGCATCACTTTGAAAACCAGATTCTTTGGTGCTAACATCATTTCCTAAAATAAAGTCCAAGTTTTTTCTATTTAGCTTTTTTAGAGCATGTTTTTCTAGCTCCTCAGTCTCAGCAGCAAAACCCACCAGTATCTGCTTAGTTTTTCTTTTTCCCAATTCCATTAGTATATCTGGATTTCGTACTAGTTCTAGGGTTATGGAGTCTTGGCCTTTCTTTATCTTATTGGAGGCCATCTCCTTAATGCGATAATCTGCTACGGCAGCAGATTTAAACACAATATCAGCCTTATCATAGAGCTTTAGAACAGTTTGATACATATCCATAGCTGATTCCACAGGAAATACATTAGCACCAGCGGGAGCTTGTAGACTAGTTGGACCTGTTACAAGATCTACAACGGCTCCTCTTTGGATACAAGCTTCAGCAATTGCATAGCCCATCTTACCAGAGGAACGATTAGTGATGTATCTTACTGGATCTATAGATTCGCGAGTTGGTCCAGCAGTTACCAACACTCTCAAACCTTCCATATCTTTTGAGGAATAAAGGTGACTTTCTATATGTTGAATAATAACATCCACATCAGCAAGTTTTCCTTCTCCCCAATCACCACAAGCTAATCTCCCTCTACCTGGAGGGATAAAGGCATATCCTAAGTTCTTAAGTTTATTAATATTGTCCTGTACTATCTGTTTTTGGTACATAACCGTATTCATAGCAGGAGCAAAGAGAGTTTTTGCCTCTGTAGCTAGAATAGTAGTGGTTAACAGATCATCTGCTATACCACTTGCCGCCTTACCAATTACATTTGCAGTAGCCGGGGCTATAACAAATATATCAGCCCACTTTGCCAATGCAATATGTTCAATATCCCAACGCTCAGTGCTCTGAAAGGTATCAACGTACACTGGATTACCAGTAAGGCTTTGGAAGGTTAGTGGTTGAATCAATTTGGTAGCATTGGCTGTCATAATAATCTTAATATTGGCGCCTAGTTTAATTAAGCGGCTAGTCAAGTCAGCACTCTTATAAGCCGCAATACCTCCTGATATGCCTATTAAGATATTTTTATCCTTAAAAATCTTACTCATTTACTTTATACCTTCTTTTGTTTTTCTATAATGAATCTTTCCCTGATTTACCTCGTGAATAGCAACGGTAACAGGTTTATCGGAATCAGCAGATACCAAAGGTTTTTGTCCGTCCACAAGCTGTCTAGCTCTTTTGGCTACTTGAACCACTAGAGTATAGCGACTGTCTACTTTTTTTGAAATCTCATCTATGGATGGATATAGCATTATCTATACCTCCTTGTAAATTTGTGTAAAAATCACTATTTCGATCAACTCTACATTTCTCAGCAACAACAATGGCCTCAATCTTTTTTGCAGCCTCTTTTACTGAATCGTTTATTACTAAATAGTTATAACGGGTAATAAAATTTATTTCTTCATAAGCACTTTTAAAACGCCTTAAGAGCTCTTCTGGGGTTTCAGTACCCCGTCTTTGAATCCTTCTTTTCAGTTCCTCCATGGTCGGTGGTACAATAAATATAAAAACTCCTTCATCAAACTTTTCTTTTACCTGCAGAGCCCCCTGTATATCTATCTCTAATATAACATCGCGACCTGCTAGCAAGTTTTCCTTTACAAAACTCTTTGGAGTACCGTAATAGTTACCGTAAACCTTTGCATGCTCCAAAAAGCCACCTTCATCAATCATCCTTTCAAAGGTAGCAACATCAGTAAAAAAATAGTTTACACCATCCACCTCGCCTCTGCGCGGCTGTCTAGTGGTCATGGAGACAGACAAAATCGTTTCAGGATTGTTTTTTAGATATTCCTTACATACAGTACCTTTACCCGCCCCCGAAGGTCCTGAAATTACTATTAACAGACCTTTTTTTTTCATATTTCCTTCCCCCATTAATCTTCTTCTACAGTTAGTGCTTGACTATCTTTTGTATTCAATCTGTGGGCTACAGTTTCTGGTTGAACAGCGGACAAAATTATATGATCGCTGTCAGTAATTATAACCGCGCGAGTTCTTCTGCCATAGGTTGCATCAATAAGCATACCCCTATCTCTAGCATCCTGTATAATTCTCTTTATAGGGGCTGATTCAGGGCTTACAATAGCTATCAATCGATTAGCTGATACTATATTACCAAATCCAATATTAATAAGTTTAATACTCATATCATATCCGCCTTTCATTCAATATTTTGAACCTGTTCTCTAATTTTTTCAATTTCACTTTTCATATCTACAACAAGATTTACTATAATAAGATCGTTGGCCTTGGAGCCTATTGTATTGGTCTCTCGGTTCATTTCCTGAACTAAGAAATCTAACTTCCTGCCAATAGATCCTTCCTTTTCTAATATTTCCTCCATTTGATTTAAGTGACTTCTTAGTCTAACTATTTCCTCAGTAATATTGGACCTATCGGCGAAAAAAGCTACTTCAGCATTGAACCGATTCTCATCTAATTCCGTTGTTTTTATTAGTTCTTCAATCCTATTTCTAAGCTTTGTCCTATACTCTTCCACTACCATAGGTGCTCTGGCTTCTACATCTTCTAACATATTCCTGATAAAGCCACAGCGCATCTTTATGTCTTCTTTTAATTTTTCCCCTTCTTTTTGTCGCATATCCTCTACTTTGTCTAGCGCCTCTTCTAGAGCTTTTAAAACTAATTCCCTTATAGTTTCCTCATCCTGCTCTTTTTCTACCACTAGAAACAAATCTTGAATCCCTACTAAGGTAGATAGAGAAACATCATACTTAATTCCATATTTTTGGGCTATTTCATTAAAGCAAGATATGTAGGATTCCATCAATGGCTCATTTATCTCAACCTCTACGCTATCTTTAGTTCTTACTGACGTTGAGATATAAATATCTACCCTTCCCCTATCCAACCTTTCCTGTACTAACTTTCTTATATCTTCTTCTAAAAAACTAATAATCTTTGGAAGCCTCATATTGATGTCTAAGTACCTATGGTTCAAGGTCTTTACCTCTACGGTAAATTCCATATCCTGTTGATCAGCCTTGGCTCTTCCAAATCCCGTCATACTTTTTGCCATATTTTTCTTCCTCTCCACCATTAAGCAATATTCCCTATTATATACACTTTACAAGGCTTTTTCTTGTATTATAGCATATATGCTTTGTTTTTTAAACTTATCTTTTTATTCTTTTAATAGCTATCATTTACTATGTAGTACCATACTATAATCAAAGAAAATTGTTAAAATCCCATTGTGTAAAGGCTTAGAGCCTGTTATTGAAATATATTAATCTCATCCTGAAGAAGCTTATTTACCAGTTGAGGATTAGCCTTTCCTTTTGTCTTTTTCATGGTTTGTCCAACTAAATGGCCAAAGGCCTTCTTTTTCCCTGCCTTATAATCCGCTATAGTTTTTGGATTTTCTTGGATAACTTCCCGTACAATTTCCTTTAATTGATCTATATCAGAAATTTGTCTAAGTCCTTTTTTCTCCACAATTTTATCCGGTTCTTGTCCACTTTGACACATTTCATCAAAGACTTCCTTTGCAATAGGGCTGCTTATAACCCCCTGGTCTATCAGCTTTAATAGTTGAACTAAAAGTGATGGAGTAAGCTTTAGATCTCCAAGCTCAACTCCCAATTCCTTTGTAAGCCTCATTAAATCTCCCATAAGCCAATTGCTTACTGTTTTTGATTCTTTTGAACCCTTCATCTCGTCGTATAACTTTACACTAGCTTCAAAAAAGTCTGCTAGCTCTCGGGAAGATGTCAAAATCCTAGAATCATATTCAGGAAGTCCATATTCAGATACAAATCTCTCTCTTTTTTGTGCTGGCAGCTCAGGCATATTGTTTTTTATCTTTTCTACCATTTGATTGTCTATAATAAAAGGCACCAGATCAGGATCTTGAAAATATCTATAATCATCTGCTTCCTGTTTCTCCCTCATGGCTACGCTCTGCCCCTTTAGATCATCCCATCTTCGAGTCTCCTGCAATATCTCTCCTCCGGACTCAAGTATATTTTGCTGCCTTTCAGCTTCATTTTTTATTGCCCTTTGAACTGCTCTAAAGGAGTTTAGATTTTTCATTTCCGTCCTGGTTCCTAGACTGGTCTGTCCTTTCGGCCTTATGGAAAGGTTTACATCGCACCTCAGAGAGCCTTCTTGCATCTTACAGTCTGAAACATCTAAGTATATTAATATATTACGCAATTCTTCAAGGAAAGCTACTGCCTCCTCTGGAGATTCTATATGAGGTTCTGTAACAATTTCAATAAGGGGAACCCCCGCCCTATTATAATCTATTAGAGACAGTGAATTTTCACTATCATGTATCAATTTACCCGCATCTTCCTCTAAATGAATTCTGGTAATTCCAACTCGCTTTTTTCTTCCATCTATGTTTATATCCAAATAACCATCTCTACATATAGGATGGTATTGCTGGGTTGTTTGATAGGCTTTGGGTAAGTCAGGGTAAAAATAATTTTTTCTATCCATAGTATTGTATTCCGAAATCTTGCAATTTAAAGCCAATCCTGTTTTTATAGCTAGCTCTACAGCTTTTTTATTTATAGTAGGCAAAGCTCCCGGAATACCTAGGCATATAGGACAGCATTGACTATTGGGCTCACTACCAAAAGCAGTTGAACAAGCACAAAACATTTTGGATTGGGTTTTTAGTTCAACGTGTATCTCCAATCCAACTACGGTTTCATATTTCATTCAGTCACCTCCAGTTTCATAGGCTTTTTCATATGATAATCAGTATTACGTTCAAAGGTGTATGCAGCCTTAATCAATGTTCCTTCATTAAATTTATCTGCCATTAGCTGCAATCCTATAGGCAATCCCTCTTGGCTAAATCCACAAGGAATGGATATGGCAGGAATACCAGTCATATTTGCTAATAGAGCATAGCGCTGTGATTCACTCATGCCTATGGGCAAGCTAGATTCATGATTAAAATCAAAGGCTAGTATTGGACTAGTAGGAGTAAGAATAATATGGCATTTTTCAAAGGCTTTTCTAATATCATTCCTTAAAAGCTCCCTAATCTTTAAGGCCTTTTTATAGTGTGAATCATAAAATTTATTACTCAAAAAAAGATTACCTAACATAAGTATAGCCTTAACCTCTTGTCCAAATCCTTGAGATCTAGTTTTACAATAAAGTTCCTCTAAATTGTCAACACCCTTTGCCCTCATGCCATATTTTATACCATCATATCTTGCCAAATTACTGGAGCTTTCACAGCAGAAAATAATAGAATGAGAAGCGGAAGCATATTTAAAATGGGGTAGGGTTATATCCACAATTTGAGCACCTAGTTTTTTTAAAATTTCAATCGAATTATTTACATAGGTCCTTACATCCGGATCCCAACTTTCATCAAAGATTTCTTTGGGAACACCAATTTTAAGTCCCTTTACATCATCCATTAGATAACTTGTATATGTTGAATTGCCATTCCTTATGGAAGTTGAGTCCTTCTTATCATAGAATGCTATTTCTTCAAGTACATAGGCGCAATCGGTTACATCTTTGGTAATGCAACCAATCTGTTCTAAAGATGGTGCACAGGCAACTAATCCAAATCTTGATACCAATCCATAGGTTGGTTTAATTCCTACTACTCCACAAAATGCAGCTGGTTGCCTCAAACATCCCGATGCGTCAGAACCTATGGCATAGAAGACCTGATCCGATGCTACAGCAGCTGCCCCTCCTCCTGCTGCACCTCCTGATACCTTATGTAAACTCCAGGGATTCTTTGTAAATTTAAAAGCAGAATTCTGAGTAGAGGATCCCATACCAAACTCATCCATATTGAGTTTACCTAATATAATTGAATGAGAGTTCTTTAGTTTTTCTATAACAGAAGAATCGTAAGGTGGTATAAAATCATCCAACATCTTTGAAGCGCAGGTAGTTCTTATGCCAAAAGTGCAGATATTATCCTGTACTCCAAAAGGAATTCCCGCTAAGGTGGATAATCTAGCTTCTTGCGAAATCAATTGATCTAGAGTTCTAGCTTGATGCAATGCCTCATCTATATTCAATGTAATAAAAGAATCTAATAGACTTTCAGTACTGTCTATCCGTTGGATAACCCCCCGTACCAGCTTTTCTATGGACAACTTCCCTTTATTAACCAAGCCCCTAATCTCGTGTACTGTCAATTTATATAACTCCATAGGTATTTACCCTCCTTATATCCCTTAATCCAATATACTTGGCACACTAAACATACCATTCCTAGTATCCTGAGCATTTTTTAGCACCAGATCCCTATTCAAGGAAGGTCCAACTTTATCATCTCTTAAAATATATCTATGTATAGATCTATCCTCAGTAAGTTGCACATGATTTGTATCAAGCTCTTTAATGATATCTATCTTTTGAAGGATTTTATTCAATTTATCCTCAAAGCCTAGTTTTTCTTCTTGGTCAAGCTCTAGCTTTGACCATTGAGCCATCATTTCTATATCCTTAAGAGACAGCTTCATACGAAACATCCTTTCCTTAAATGTCTTACTAATACACATCTTTAATATATGACTTCTGATTGATTATATCCTTTATTCATTATAAATGTCAAAGCCTGGATTTAAAAGACTGGAATAGAAAAAAGCGGCTAAGGTTGTTACACCATAACCGCTTAATAGATTTTTTTGCTGAACTACTAGTTCTTGAAATACTCGACTATACCTAGATACATACCTTTAGCAGCGTCTTCCCTAGTTTGAGGCTGACTTAGTAGCTTAGCATCCTGAGGATTATTAACAAATCCTATTTCCATGAGCACAGAAGGCAAGTTATGCTCTCTTATAACATGGAAATCCCCGATCCTAGGTTGGGACCAAGTTCCTTTGAAGTTGGTATTTGCACTAGTATGTTTTAACAAGGCTTTAGCTAGTTTTATACGTTTTTCTTCATTATAGCTCTTATAATAGTTTTTATTTATACTATCAGAAGGACTGCTGCTATTGTCTCTGTAGTATACCTGTACCCCGGAGGCAGTAGTGGTGCTACCGCTGCTGCCTGATGCATTGCAATGAATAGAGATAAATATTATATTGTCTTCATATTTTGCCCTTGTTAAGTTAAATATTTCTTTTAATTCCTCATTGACTTTGTATCCGGATGAATAGGTATAAATTCCTGTTCGGCTATTTAAGCTGGGATTGTTAAGGAATGTTTGTAATTTTCCTGTTTTTGCTTTGAGATCAGCAATTAGATCTTCTACTTCCTTTTTCTCATCTCTTCTTGCTTTAATGGCAGCATTTAAATCAGGTATAATTTGTTCCTCCAGATTCTTTAGATACTCTAATTTTTCTTCAAGAGCTTCTTTTTGCCCTTCGAGTTCATTTAACTCTGCTATCTTGGCTTCAATGGATGTTATCTTACTAATAACCTCAGCTATATTTTCCTTTAAGTCTTCTAATACTTGAATTCTATCAGCATTTGTTTCCTCATCATCGCATAGTTCAGCTATCCAGCTGTCTATTTTTTCAAGTATATTATCTCCTTCTTGTATATCATAGCCAAGTTCCTTCAGCTCAGAAATATAATTAGCTAACTTTTCTTTTAATTGTTGTAGGTTGCTTTCTTTTTCTAACTCTATAAGTTCTTCTTCTTTAGCTGTTATTTGATTTCTTAACTGGTTAATAGATTCTTCAATCTGATCCTTCTCACCCAGTTCTTCTTGCTTGCTATCCAGTTCAGCAATTTTATTATCCAAATCAGCCGATAAATCCTGCTCTATCTTCTCTTGAGCAGCTATCTCCAGGTCAACTATAAATTTGTTGACAAAGGCGCTTCTATAGTAGAGAGAATAGTATGTATCAGTTGTGCGGGTCATTATTACTGTTGCACCAGCTTGTTTTAGTATTCTCTCTAGCCTTAGAGCCATATCAAGATTGAATTCTTTTTCGATATATTTGGTTCCTTTTTTAGATACAACACCATTTTTATCTTCCCATACTGCTCCAGAATCAGAACCACCATGACCTGCATCTATGATAATGATTTTGCCTGCTAGTTCTCCTGGATTGGGCTTATATTCCACTACTCCTGTTTTTGGATCTTCTTTAGGATCTTCTTTAGGTTCTTCTGGTTTTGGCTGAGACGTAGGCGGATATAACTTTGCTATTGTTGCTGGACCTACTATGCCATCAACCACTAAACCATTTGCCCTTTGAAAGGCCATTACCGCAGCTTTTGTCTTGCTGCCAAAGATCCCATCGGCTGTTCCTGCATTATAACCTAAGGAATTTAGGCGCTCCTGCAAGATCTTAACTTGACTTCCACGACTGCCTTGTCGTAGAGTCTGAGTTATAGGTGGCTTACTTGTAGCCGGTGGATTACTGGGCTTTGGATCAGATGGTTTTGGGTCTTCTGGTTTTGGATCAGATGGTTTTGGCTCAGATGTAGCTGGATAAAGCTTAGCTC
>JAAYKZ010000389.1 GCA_012522165.1 Clostridiales bacterium | reverse complement strand
TCACATATTCAGGTAAATGGATCAGGTTTAGCCCTTGGTACTTCTGCTATAACTCCTGTTGAATTAGCAGGTGCCTATAGCGCTATTGCCAACGGTGGTGTATATAATGAGCCTATATCAGTGCTCAAAGTAGTGGATAAGGATGGAAATATTTTAATCGATAGAACTCAAAATAGAGTGCAGCGCAAAATATTTAGTGAAAGAACCTCCTGGATGCTTATAGACATGATGAAGGATGCAGTGAAAAACGGAACAGGTAAGCGGGCTCTAATAGATGGAATGACTGTGGCAGGTAAAACTGGTACTAACAGCGATTACAAGGGTGTAGCCTTTGCTGGCTTTACTCCTTATTATACCGGTGTTGTATGGATTGGCCATGATGAGAGTAAACCCCTGGCTAGCGGTTCTCAGGGCAGCAAATATGCAGCGCCTCTATGGCAGGCATTTATGGCCAAAATCCATGAGGGCTTAGAGGATAGGGATATTTTAGACAAAGGTCCCGAAGAACTAGGATTGGTACAAAAGAGCGTTTGCAAAATTTCTGGTAAATTAGCAAGCCCTAATTGTCCAAAAGGGCAAGTTATCATAGACTGGTTTAATCCTGACAACATTCCTAGTGAAATATGTACTCAGCACGGTACCATACAGATCTGTAATGAATCAGGGAAACTCCCAGGACCGTACTGCCCAGAAGGCTCAATTACTACTAAATCCGTATATTTCTTGGAGAGCCATTCTCCATATAGACAATTGTCTCAAGATCAAATTAAAAAATGGATACCCAATGCATACTTTGGTTTTAATAGCATTGCAGAAGTCAATAGTTTAAATATTAATAACCCAGAGCATCAGAAATATTTCTGTGATGTTCATACTGAGCCCCCAGCTCCAGAAATAGATGAGCAAATAGATGATGCTTTGGAAGACTTAAAGGATTTCTTTGAAGGGCTTATACCAGGCAAAGGAAAAGACCGGGATAAAAAGGATCAAGACAATAAGGGCAATAACCAGGGTAGAAATGAAGACCATTGGAATAATGGAAATAATAGACATAATGGCAATCCTGGTCAGAATGAAGGTCAAAATAATGATGATATCAATGACCATAATAGTATGAATGATTGATTATAACTTTACCCCTAGAGTTAATATTAAACTTCTAGGGGTAAATTATTATATTATAAGGATAATGGCTACTGACCGTTAGCTTCATCACTAATTTGTGATAGGTATTCCAGCATTGTAGAATGAATGCTGCCATTGGTGGCAAGGACAGAGGATGGGGAGAAGATAGGGAGGGGATTATTGTCAAAATTTGTGATGATTCCTCCTGCTTCCTGTACAATAATAGCTCCTGCAGCATAATCCCAAGGGCTCAAAAACTTTTCAAAAAAAGCTTCTGCTCTACCAGCTGCAACATAGGCCAAATCTAAAGCAGCTGAGCCAGACCGTCTTATATCTTGACAGTCCAGATATATTTTATGGCTAATTAGAAAAGTGTCCTTTGAATTATTTTTTCTATAGGGATGAGTTCCTATTATTACTAGGCTGTCAGACATAGATGTATAATTTGATACATGAATGGGCTTTCCATTCAAATAAGCTCCCTTGTTAAGGTAACCAGTAAAGAGTTCGTCGGTAAAGGGGTTATAAACTACACCAAATTCTAAGCGCTGGTTGTTCCATAAGGCCAAGGATACAGCACTTTGGTTATAATTATGAATGAGATTGGTTGTACCATCGAGGGGATCTAGTATCCATATCGGTTTTGACAAATCCAATGAATGATTATCCTTTTCTTCACCCATGAATTGATAATTAGGATACATAGATTTAAGTCCCTTAAAAATGAACTCCTGTACCTTAATGTCAACAAGAGTAACGTAATCAGCATCCCCTTTTTCTCTGCGGGTATTAACTAAGGATTCATCCAAAATGATGTCTTTTGTTGATTTTACAAGCTCAATTACTTTATTCATATACAACTAACCTACTCTCCTGATATATTATAGATATCTTTTATAGCTAGTTTAAACAGTTTAGATATAATAATAACACATTATCTTCCACTATAACCAGTAAAAAAATGACATTTCCACATATGGCATATG
>JAAYKZ010000388.1 GCA_012522165.1 Clostridiales bacterium | reverse complement strand
CATAAATGCAGAAAAGAGGGTTTTACAGAGATGACAATTAGAGAAATAGCAAAAAAATTAGGTGTATCTCCTTCTACAGTATCCATGGTTATATATAACAAGCCAGGCATCAGTGCTGAAACTCGAAAAAGAGTTTTAGAAATGGTAGAGAAGACTGGTTATTCTACACGTGGTATAAAAAGTAATGTCATCAAAGGAAAGGGCAATATTCAACTAATTATAGTTAAAAAACATTCAAAAGTTGTAAGTGATACTCCCTTTTTCTCAGCACTAATTGAAGGACTAGAATCTAGTGCCAGAGATCACGGATATCAGCTATCAATAACTTACGTAACGGTGGATTCCTTTTCAGTAGAAGAAATAAACAATGCAATTCGAAAAAATCATATTCATGGAGTAGTGGTTTTGGCTACCGAAATGCTGGGAAATGATATTGATAGGGTAAAAAAAATCGAAGTGCCTGTAGTGGTTCTTGATAGTTTCTTCCTGGGCAAAAAATTAGATTGTGTAATCATAAATAACATTGGAGGCTCCTATATAGCCACCAATCATTTGATTGAAAACGGACATAAAAAAATTGGCTACCTTTCCAGCTCTGTTAGTATAAATAATTTCGAAGAAAGAAAAATTGGATATAAGATTGCCCTAAACGAACATGATATCCCTATTAATGAAAGCTATGAAATTAAGCTTAAACCTACAATGGAAGGTGCTTATAACGACATGGTTGAGCACCTAAAACGGGGTATTTCCCTTCCCACTGCTTTCTTTGCAGATAATGATATAATAGCATTTGGCGCAATAAGGGCTCTAAAAGAGTTTAACTATAAAATTCCAGATGAGGTTTCTATTGTTGGTTTCGACGATATGCCTTTTTGTACAATAATAGATCCTCCCCTTACTACAATCAATGTTAATAAGAAAGCAATGGGTAAAATCGCCATTGAAAGACTTATCAAAAAAATAGAACATAAGACTTCCGTGTTTTTAAAAACAGAGCTCGGAGTCACGCTGGTTAAACGAAATAGTGTGAAAAACTTAAATAAAGAATCCTTATAGGATTAAGTCTTCTTCCTGCCCCTATAAGGATTCTTTTTCCTTTGTTATAGCCTGTCTTTGGTATATATTATTGCAGCAAAATCAGGATCGCTAGGTTCCCTATCTTTATGAGAGTATATCAAGGCCTTTAAATCTTTAAAGGGAGGGAACTCAAAAGGTTTACTCTTTTCAACATCTATATTTTTAGCACATTCAATGTAATCATTTATTTTGCTTTTAGGTAAAGTACTGTGGTAATGGGAGATAATAAATTGATCAAAATCAAGGGAATTTATTTTTTCTAGGGTTTTAATATACTCATCAACACTAGTAGACTCAGGTAAAAAGAGAAAAAGGAATGAGTTTGCAGCATCGCCTAATAGAAGCAATCTTTTCTTTCTATATAGTAGGCCAATAGAACCTCTGGTATGTCCGGGCACTTCAATAACTTCCAGGGTTGCGCCACCTAAATCAAAACAATGACCTTCTTTTATTGGTACAAGATTACCTGGTCCAGTAGATAAAAACCCATCTTCATCAAAATCTGCTGATAGTACGCCTTTTTCCCTAGCCTGTCTAATTATATCTTTTCTCATGTCCTTTGAAGTATGAACATGTGACACTTCAATGTCATTTTCATGTATGCATACCTCATCAAAATGATAATTTCCACATAGATGATCCACATGGCCATGGCTGTTTACTACTATTAAAGGCAACTTGGTCAAATCTTCTACATGCTCTCTAAGATTGCCTATACCGTAGGCTGTATCAAATAGCAATGCTTTATCTTGTCCTATCATAAGTGTAGCAAAAACTCCCAGAGGATCTTCAATATGTACTACATTTTCAAACAACACATGGTTTTTAAAATACTTTTCTCCCATAATTATAACCTTCCTTTCTAACGTTTATTGTCTACTAACCCTTATTTAACTAAAAAAACATTTAATACTCTTTTAATATTATCTTACAATCAAAAATAGATTACTAATGCAAGAAATACAGATCATGTATAATTTAGTT
>JAAYKZ010000387.1 GCA_012522165.1 Clostridiales bacterium | reverse complement strand
TCTTCTTCTAAATCATGTTGTGTCTTGCTAAAAATTCGCCATTGGTTTAACGACACTAATACAAGTAAAAGTAAAATAATAATGGGAATGGTAAAGGGAATTTTAGTATTCCTTCTTGCCAGTGTAAGTTTCATACTTCATTCCTCCTTACCTGTCGTCTATCTTGTATTGATTTTCCTGTATTAGATAAATTACTATTTCAAACTCCAACCGAGAATCATCTTCTGGATCACTCTGTCTAACATAACTTAATTCACCATCATCAACGGTGTCTAGTTCTTTTATCTTATCCATATAAGTTTTAATGCTTCGTTGGCTATTTGTGCTTCCGTTAATTGTAACTACTGCTTTGGTTTCATCATAGCTTCCCCTTACAATGCGATTATGCATATCATTGGTTTTGTATTTATTTATATCATCAAGAAGTGATGACCATTCTGGGACATTTCCCATGGCTTTTTCTACAGCCTCTCTAAGTCTATTTATCTCTTTTTCAGCTGTTAACACATCATCATTGTCTTCTAGATATTTTTCTATGGATTTCCTTTGTTCTTTAAGTATTTTGAGATTACTATTCATTTTTCTAGTATTGATAAATAAAACAACCCAAGATACAAGGCTTGCTATTATAAGTATTGTAAAAACTATTATTAAAAGCCTATATACATAGGATCTATCTGGCGACTTTATTGATTTAGGTAACAAGCTTATAGATTTCAATTCCCTAATCACTCCAAACCAGCAAGGGCTAAGCCAATGCATGTTGAATAATCTATAATATCCTCATTAAGAGGTAAGTCGGGGCTTGTCTCAATCTTTTGCATAGGATTGATTAATTCAACTGGTATATTTATACTATTTTCTAATGCCTTATCCAATCCCATAATCCGACTTCCGCAACCACTTAAAATAATCTTGTCAATTGAGCTTACATCTTCATATGTTTGGAAATATTGTATTGAAGATCTTATTTGGTTATATAATATTTGACTCCATGTAGAAAGAACTATTTCCAGTAATTCCATTTTTGCAGTGGTATTAGCAGGATCTAATCCCGTAGCTTGTGCTAAATTAACTCTAAGAAGCCTTGCAAATTTGGGAGATCCATCAACACATGTAACAAGGCTGCCCAGATTATTAGGTATATCAATAAAAATTACAATCCCTTTGTTTTCTTTCTCTATAATATCTAATATAGCAAGAGATGAAATTTTTATATCTATTATTTTTAATCCAACTCTACTAAAACATTGATAAAAATCCTCTATCATTGGTAACTGTGCAGCTGCTAGGAGTATATCAACTTGCTTGATTTCACTTGCTTCTTTCTTTCCAACTATCATATAATCCAGCACACAATCATCTATAGGAAAGGGTATATATTCTTGGGCATGGTTGGATATTAATAAATCTAATTTCTCTTTAGGAATTTGAGGAAGGGAGATTTTTCTTATCATAATATCTTGGTTTGCTAAGCCCAAAATGATGTTTTTCTTTTTAAATTTGTTCTTTATCCATAACTGCTTAATGTAGATTCCTAGTTCTTCAAGCTTAGATATTTTTCCATCTTCTACAACACCAGACGGTAATGAAATACGATCATATTGTGAAAGATATATTTTGTTTTTTCTTTGTTGTAGCTCTACAGCTCTAATTTCTTTATCATCTATTTCGACTCCTATAGCTTTTTTTGTAGTAATACTCATAATTTTAATCACCGCCTAATTCCTTAAAACCACAATCATGTTACTGTAAGTTTGTTTGAGTTATAATTGTGAAGATAGGTAAGTACAGGGAAATTAACATGACTCCAACTACAATACCTACTAATATGAGAAGTATGGGCTCGATCATAGATGTAATTGTTTTACTCATAGTTGCCACTTCATCTTCATAAAACTCAGCTATTTTATCCAATAATGAAGGTAGTGAACCTGTCTCTTCACCTACTGAGATCATATGGGATAGAATAGGTGGGAAAATATCTCTTTGTTCAAAGGTCTCCCCGATTTTTCTACCTTCCTCTATTTCAACTATGGAGTCCTGTATAGCTTGATTCAATAATTTGCTACCTGTGGATTTGCCTGATGTTTCTAATGCTTGAATTACAGAGATTCCGTTGGCAAAGAGAGTAGAAAAGGTTCTAGCAAATCGAGCAATAATGGTCTTATGATAAAGGGAACCAAAAGCAGGAGCTTTAAACCATATTTTTTCTAATACAGTTGATCCCTTATCGGTTTTTAGGTATATAGATACCGTACCTACAAGAGATAGTACGATTATCAACCAAAGATACCAGTAACCACGAATGGAATGAGATAAAAAAACGATAGCTTTAGTAATCCATGGTATTTCCAAGTTTTCTGGGAAAAAACCTTCAAAAATTGGTACAAGAAATACAAGCATTGCAAGAAGGATAACTGCTGAGAAAAGAATTACTGAAATTGGATATATAGTAGCTGATCTAATGTTGTCCTTTAATGTTTTTTCCTTTTGCATTTGACTAGCAAGCCTGGCTAAAGTTTCACCTAAATTGCCACCTACTTCACCAGCTTTGATCATTCCTATATATAAGTCATTAAATATAGTAGGATAAGCTCCAAAAGCAGCAGAGACACTTATGCCGCTTTCGATGTTACTAGTTATATCCTCTAAAACTTTTCTAAATGTAGGATTAGATGTCTGTTTACTAAGAGTATATAATGCGCGAGTAATAGGTATACCTGCATTTAACATTGCTGCTAATTGACGACTAAAAATGACCTTGTCACTAATGGTTATTCTTTTGTCCTTAGAAATTAAGGAAAACTTACCAGTTGTTTTTTCCTTTTTAATTTGTATTACCATGTATCCTTTATCTTTTAATCTTTGACATGCTTGAACCTGATGCTCAGCATCAATATTGCCCTTTAAAATGTTACCGTAAGCATCCACTACCTCATAACTGTAGATTTCCACTTTATCTCCTCCTTAGAGTTTAAAGGAGTATTAACAATTAAAAATTGGTAGCATTCGTCCCATTTCTTTTTTATCTATACAATAGTTTAATGCACTTTCCATGGATATCTTGCCTTCTCTATATAGTTTATATAAGGCTTGATCCATAGTTTGCATACCTAGCGCATTGCCAGTTTGTATTATACTGTATAGCTGATGTTCTTTGCCTTCTCTTATCAAATTTCTAACCGCTGGGGTATTTAACATAAACTCAACAGCAACTACTCTACCTTTACCATCTACCCTTGGTATTAGCTGTTGAGATACAATGCCCTGTAGTGAATTGGATAATTGTTGCCTTATATAAGATCTTTTATCATCGTTAAAGACATCAATAATGCGGCTTACAGACAAGGGTGCATTTTGGGTATGCAGGGTAGACAATACTAAATGACCTGTTTCTGCAGCTGTAAGAGCTATTGAGATGCTATCCAAATCCCGCATTTCTCCAATTAAGATTACATCAGGATCATGGCGTAGAGCATGACGTAAGGCTATGGAAAATGAATGGGTATCACTTCCCACTTCTCGCTGACATATAATGGATTTATCATGTTTGTGGAGAAATTCAATAGGATCTTCTAAAGTCAAAATATTAAGGTATCTATTGGAATTTATATAATCTATCATAGCTGCAAGAGTTGTTGATTTACCGCTACCTGTGGGTCCCGTAACTAGTATCAAACCTTGGGATAAAGAACATAGATTCTTAACTTCCTTTGGTAGTCCTAGAGATTCAATATTAGGAATGTTATAAGGTACTACCCTAAAAGCAGCTCCTAAGGACCCTCGCTGATAAAGAATATTTCCTCGAAATCTTGAAACCCCCGATAACGAGTAAGCAAAGTCTAATTCTAACTCCCTTTCAAGAGTCTCCTTTTGTTGATCAGTAAGTATAGAATATATTAGAGTTTTTAGCCCTTCAGGTGTAATAACAGGCATGTCAAGACGTTCTAGTTTACCATCAATTCTAATATAGGGTGGAGCGCCAGGTATTAAATGCAAATCCGATGCATTTCTCTCTATGGTAGTAATAAAAAGAGAGTTGATATCTATTGGATAGGTGCTAGCCAAATCCACCCTCCTCTCTTTGTTGTATCGTATTCAGTATACCATCATAATTATAAACTTTATAGGACTTGAGAACTATATGAGATAATTATATAGGAATATATAGTTTTTAGTCAAGTCCAAAATAGTGTGTAAAATGCCTCGGTAGTTAAATAATTTGAAATTCTTTAAAACGATATTTTTTGCACCTTGAAAAACATAAGCGTTTATGCCGCGAAAGCCTGTTGATACGGGGGA